>DASYBH010000060.1:0-3341 GCA_036500885.1 Candidatus Dormiibacterota bacterium | reverse complement strand
GGCGACCGCATGGGCCTGAAGCCGGTCAACTGCCCGGGAACGATGGTGATCTTCCGGTCGCGCCGGCGCAGTCACCGCGAGCTGCCGCTGCGCCTTGCCTGCGCCGATCCCCTGCACCGCAACGAGCGGTCGGGCGTCCTGACGGGCCTGCTGCGCGTGCAGGTCTTCCGGCAGGACGACGCGCACGTGTTCGTGACGCCGGACCAGGCGCGCGGGGAGATCGTGGACCTGCTGCGTCTCGCGGAGCGCCTGTACGCCGGTTTCGGGCTGGCGTTCCGGCTCCGTCTCGGCGGCCCGCCGGCCGGCCGCCTCGGCGACGACGCCACGTGGGCGCTGGCGGAGGCCGAGCTGGCGGCGGCGCTCGACGCCGCGGTGGGCCCGGGTGGATACGAGCACGCGCAGGGCGAGGGGGCCTTCTACGGGCCCAAGGCCGACATCCTGGTAGAGGACTCGCTGGGGCGGGAGTGGCAGCTCGGCACCGTCCAGCTCGACTTCCAGATGCCCGCCCGCCTGGGCTGCCGCTACGTCGGCGCGGACGGCCGCGAGCACGTGCCCGCCGTGATCCACCGGGCGCTGCTGGGCACGTACGAGCGCTTCCTCGGCATCCTGCTGGAGCACACGGACGGCTACCTGCCCCCGTTCCTCGCCCCTGTGCAGCTGCGCCTCGTGCCGGTGGCGGAACGGCACGCCGAGCCGGCGCGCCGCCTGGCGGCCGAGCTGCGGGACCGCGGGCTCCGCGTCGAGGTGGGGGATGGGAGCGAGCGGGTGGCGGCCCAGGTGCGCGAGGCCGCGCTGCGCCGGGTACCGTTCGTGGCTGTGGTCGGCGACCGGGAGGTCGCCGGGGGCACGGTGGCGCTTCGCGGCGCCGGCGGCAGCGACCTGGGACCACGGGGCCACGCGGCGCTGGGAGCGGAGCTGCTGGCCGCCTGCCGGCCGCCCGAGGTGTGAGGACCGTCATGGAAGGCTAGGAGCCTGGGCCGTGGCGCGGGTATGATCAGCCTGATCGTGGAGACGCAGGCGTCAGTCCTGATCACCGGACTGCGGGTGCGAAATGTCCGCGGCTTCCGTGAGCTGGACGTGGAAATGGTCACTGAGGGGGACTCGGGATCGCCGCGCTCGACCACGCTCGTCATCGGGAAGAACGGCACCAACAAGTCCACCCTGCTGCGGGCCATCGCCCTGTGCCTCGCCGACCCGACCGAGGCGTCGAGCCTGCTGTCCCAGCCGCTGGGGAGCATGGTGCGCGCCGGCGCCAAGGTGGCCACCATAGAGGTCGACGTGGTCGGACCGGACGGCAGGGGCTCGACCCTGCGCCGCCAGGTGGCCGCGAACGGCACCAAGGACTACCTGACGGTCACCGAGGCGCCCGAGGCGCCGCCCGTGTTCGTCTGCGGCTACGGCGCGGGGCGGAGCACGGTGGGCTCCGACTCCGGACGGGAGTACAGAGTCGACGACGCCTGCGCGTCCCTGTACGACTACCGTCGCGAGCTCATCCATCCCGAGCTCACCCTGCGGCGCCTCCAGGACTTCCTGGGCACCGCGCGGTACGAGCAGACGCTCATGGGCATCAAGCGCGTCCTCGACCTGAAGCCGGAGGACCGCATCGAGCTGCGGGTGGGCGGGGGCGTGCAGCTGGTGGGGCCGGACCTCGGGCACGGCGTTCCGCTGGACGGCTGGGCCGACGGCTACCGGCTCACCTTCCTCTGGCTGCTGGACTTCTACGGGCGCGCCATGCGTGCCGACCAGATCGACTCCGACGGCCAGGTCCGCGGCATCGTCCTCGTCGACGAGGTCGATCAGCATCTCCACCCGTCACTGCAGGCGGCAATCATGCCGCGGCTCGCGGAGCTGCTGCCCGCGGCCCAGATCGTGGCCACGACGCACAGCCCCCTCGTCGCGCTGGGAGCCGACCCGTCCGAGCTGGTGGTGCTGCGCAGGGGCAACGACGAGGTCGTGGTCGAACCTCACGTGCCCGACTACCGCGGCTACTCCGCCGAGGACATGCTGGCCGACGACCGCCTGTTCGACTCGTCCGTCTACGGTCCCGACACGGAGCAGGAGCTGACCCGCTATCACGAGCTGGTCGCGATGGGGCCGGCGCGGCGCTCACGGCGGGAGCAGCGCGAGCTGGTCGACCTGGCGCGACGGATGAGAGCCCAGCCGCTGCCCCCGAACGTAGACGAGCGGGTCGTCTCCGCCATCGCGGAGATCGATCGCCGCACCCGGTCCGCCAGGCGCCAGTAGCGCGCCCGGCCCCGGCCCCGAATCGCGGCGAGAGATGATCCGTATCCCGCGCGACCGCCGCGACGAGCGCGGCGCCCCCATCCGGCCCGGGGACGAGTGGTACCGGCTCGCCGCCGCGTGGAGCGCCACGGCGCTCGCCGAGCAGGGCGAGCACGAGTCGCGGCGGGCCGTGTACCACCACGACCAGGTGCACGCCGCCCTGGAGCGGCTGTGCGACCGGAAGTGCGCGTACTGCGAGGCCCCGGCGCCGGCCTCGACGTCGTGGGACGTCGAGCACTTCCGGCCCAAGGGCCGCGTCAGCGAGCGCGAGGACCACCCCGGCTACTACTGGCTGGCGTACCGGTGGGACAACCTGCTGCTCTCCTGCGAGCTCTGCAACCGCCGCCGGAAGGACAGGCCGACGTGGGAGAGGGCCGAGCCGGGAACCACGTCAGGCAAGGTCGATCGCTTCCCGCTGGCCGACGAGGCGACCAGGGCGATGACGCCCGACCATGACCTCCTGGTCGAGGCCCGCCTCCTGATCGATCCCACGGTGGACGATCCCGAGGCGCACGTCACGTTCGATCTCGACGGGCACGCGGTCCCGAGGGAGGACAGCGCGATGGGCGCCGCGTCCATCGAGGTGTACCACCTCAACCGGCGCCGCCTGCGCAGCTGGCGACTGGTCCAGATCGAGCTCGTGCTGGACCTGGTCGACCGCCTGACCCGCGACGGACGTCTCAGCCTGGGGGAGGCGCTGGAGCTCGTCTCCGCCAGCCTCGCGAGGTCGGCCCTGCCGTGGGCCGGAGCCGTGCGCGCCATCGTTCGCGACCCGGCCGCGTTCGGCCTCGTCGAATGATTCTGAACTGGTCTCAAGCACGAAGCCACGAAGAGCACGAAGACGCACGAAGGTTTCGAGGTCAGCCCAAGCGCTCCAGCCGATCGGCAGATCTCAAATTCCTTCGTGCGTCTTCGTGGCCTTCGTGGCTTCGTGCTGCAACTCATTCAGATAATCGGCCGCTCGAACGGGCACCGCCCCATCCGCCCGGGAACCGCACCCGAGGCATCATTCACCCAGGAGATGCAAGGGGGGGCAGGGTCCCCCAGCGTGATATGAC
>DASYBH010000059.1:0-15458 GCA_036500885.1 Candidatus Dormiibacterota bacterium | reverse complement strand
CACGGACCGGACGGGACGGACTACCAGGAGTGGATCTCCTGGACCGAGATCGTCCCGCCGGAGGGGATCACACTGCTGCACGGTGAGTCCCGCGGCGACCCGAACGCCTTCGAGTCGGTCATCACGTTCGCGCCCGACGGGGCGGCGACCCGGATCGAGATGCGCACGGTGTTCCCCACCAAGGATCTGCGCGACGAGGCGGTCGAGAAGTACCACGCGATCGAGGGCGGCCAGCAGACCCTGAGCAACCTGGCTGCCTACGTCACCGAGACCGTTCGGAAGGGAGCTGAGGGCTGATGGCCGGGAAGGTGTTCTTCAGCGTGTCGATGTCGCTGGACGGGTTCATCGCGCCCGAGTCCGTGCCCGTTGAGGACTTCTTCGCGCCCGAGAAGCAGGACGACCCGCAGGTCCAGCGCTGGATGGCGCAGTGGATGGAACTGCAGCAGTGGATCTTCCCGCAGCGGTTCTTCCGGGAGAACCTGAAGCTCGGCGAGGGCGGCGAGGAAGGGCGCGACAACGACATCGTGCGGGAGACGTTCGAGCGCACCGGCGCGAGCGTGATGGGCAAGCGCATGTTCGACCTCGGCGAGCAGGCGTGGCCGGAGGAGGCGCCGTTCCACACGCCGGTGTTCGTCGTGACGCACGAGAAGCGTGACCCCTGGGAGCGGCCGGGTGGGACCACCTTCCACTTCGTCAACGACGGCATCGAGACCGCGCTCGACCAGGCCCGCGAGGCCGCCGGCGACCGAGACGTCCGCATCGCGGGCGGCGGCGCAACGATCCTGGAGTACGTGAACGCCGGCCTGATCGACGAGTTCTCGATCGCGCTCTCACCTGTGCTGTTCGGCTCCGGAATCCGCCTGTTCGAGGGCGTGGACGCGGGCCGCGTGGCCCTGGAGACGGTCCGCGCGGAGCCGACTCAGCGGGTGACCCAACTGACCTACGCAGTCCGGGAGCGGTAACTGTCTCGACCTCAGCGCTCCCCTGCCGAGGTCAGCAGCGCGCTCCTCGGGGCCAGGCCCGGCTTCCTCTGGCTCTACCGCGAGGGCCGGGTCGAGCGGGTGGCGGACGTCCCGGGCGGCCAGCTCCTCACCCCGGTGGGCCCGTGCGCGTGACGCCGCGCATCTCCGCCGCTCGCCACTCAGCCGTCGCCGGCCCGCGGCTCGAGCTCACGGGCCACCGCTCGCAGCGCGTGGCTGCCCTCGATCGTGAACTGGTGCTCCGGCCCCAGCGTCCGTTTCAGGGTCGCCAGCGCGTCGGCGTGCAGGTCTCTCGCCGCGGCGAGCTGGCCCGCGGCATGGAGCAGGCCGGCCAGCCGCTGCTGGGCGCGGGCGGTGTGGGGATGGTCGGGCCCCAGGATCCTTCCAAGCGTCGCCACCGAACGCTCGAGCATCGGCCGCGCCGCGGCCAGCTCGCCCTGCCGCGTGAGCAGGTGGCCCAGGTTGATCGAGCACTCGGCGGTGAGGTTGTGGTCGGGCCCCAGCTTGCGCTCGCGGATCGCCAGGGCGCGCTCCAGCAGCGGGCGGGCGGCGGCCAGGTCGCACTGATCGATCAGGACGAGCGCCAGGTTGTTGAGGATCGTGGCGGTGCCATGGTGCTCGGGCCCCAGGACGCGCTCGCGGATCGCCAGCGCTCGCTCGAGCAGGGACCTGGCACCGCCCGGGTCTCCCTGGTCCCGGAGCAGGAAGCCCAGGTTGTTCAGGCTGTTGCTGGTGTCCAGGTGATCGCGTCCGAGCGTGCTCTCGCGGATCGCCAGCGCACGCTCGTGGAGCGGCCTGGCGGCTGCCAGCTCTCCCCGCTCGCGAAGCAGCCCGGCGAGGTCGCTGAGGGTACTGGCGGTGTCGGGGTGATCGGCTCCGAGCGCACGCTCCCGGATGGACAGCGCGCGCTCGTAGGCGCACCCCGCGCGTTCGAAGTCGCCCTGGCAGCGCAGGTAGGCGCCGATGCCGTTCATCAGCGCGCCCACTGCCGCTGACTCCTCCGTCTCCGCCCCTCCGAGCTCGTCCAAGACCTGGACGTGCGCCACCAGCCGTGCGCAGAGCGGCCACAGGGCGGGATAGAGCTGGGGGTCCTCCGGCATCACCGCGTGCAGCAGCCGGACGGCCGCGCTCAGCCATGCTCGCTGGTCCGGTCCCAGCGCGTCCCGGATGACCGCCTGCACAAGTCGGTGGACGCGGAGCCCGTCGCCCTGCCGGCGCACCAGTGAGTACCGGGTGAGGACGCCGGCCGTCCGGTCCAGCTCCACCTCGTCGGTGAGCGCCCGGCGCAGCTCCTCGGGGAGCTGGCCGGCGCCCGCGCGGAGGGCGCTGATCGGGATGTCGTCGGGGGCGAGGAAGGCGCACAGGCGGAGGAGGGCCGCCGCCGCGGGCAGCTCGGCGGCCACCCGCTCGAACGAGATCAGCCACGTGCTGGCCACCGGCCGCGGGTAGTCCTCCGGCTTCCCCTCCCGCAGCAGCTGGGGCAGGCGGGTTCGCAGCAGCCCGGCGTAGCCGCCGAGGTCGCGGCCGCTCGCCTCCAGGTAGGCGGCCGCCTGCTCCAGGGCCAGGGGCAGGCAACCCAGGGCCTCGGCCACGGCGAGCGCCGCGCCGGCGTCCGCCTCGCCGGTGCGGTCGAGCAGGAAGCGCCCGGCGACGTCGGGGGGCAGCGGCTCCAACCCGACGCGGGCGGACCACATCGGCGTCCGTGATGTCACCAGCAGGTGGCCAGGCAGCCCGGGCGGCAGCCAGCGCCGCACGGCCTCCGTCGACGTCGGCGCCACGTCGTCCAGCACGAGCAGCCAGCGCTCGTGCGCGCGCATCCAGACCAGCACGGCGTCGATCTGCCGCTCCTGCCGGCGGGTCTCGCGCTCGGGGAGCCGCAGGCGCCAGGCGAGGCTGGCCAGGTCGCCGACCAGGCTGGTCTCGTGCTCGGCGCGCAGCCAGAACACGCCGTCCGGGTACTCGGCCCGCCGGCGGTGGAGGTACTGGACGACGAGCTGCGTCTTGCCGACCCCGCCCAGCCCGTGCACGGCGATCCGGCGGCGCGCCAGCAGCGTCCGGTGGAGCTCCTCGAGCTCCGCCGCACGGCCGACGAAGTGGGGGATGGGGTCGGGCGGGATGCCCGCCCGGGACTCGGGCGGGACCGCTTCCGGGGCCGGCTTCGACCGGGCTTGCCGGGCGGCCGCGGCGAGCGCCGTCCGCTCCTCGGTCCGCAGCCGGAGGGCCTGCGCCAGCCGGAACACGGTGGCGTTCCGGGGACGTGACCGCGCACCTCGCTCCAGCAAGCTGACGGCTTCCTTGCTGATGCCCGAGCGCGACGCCAGCGCCGTCTGCGAAAGGCCGGCCAGCGCCCGGTAGCGGCGAAGCAGATCGCCGAATGAAGTCGGCTCTTCCTCGGCCATTGGGGCCCCCCGGTCCCTTGGCCATTGTACGGGGTTGTTCGTCGTCTGTACGACACCCGGCCAGTACGTTGGTGGATGTCATGAGCCTCGCCGGACTGACGATCACGGCTGGATACGCCGGACACGGCGGATCGCGTGCGCTGGCGGGGCACCGGGCCCTGGCCGCCAAGCTCGTCGCCCTGGTCCTGCTGCTGACCGCGATGGACCTGAGCGCCCTCGTGCTCCAGGCGCGGGCCCCGGGTCACCAACCCACGCCGGCGCCGGTCCAGGCGTGGGGATCGGCGGCGGGGCAGCCGCACGTGGTGGGCAAGCCCGCCGACCTGCCGGTCCCGCAGACGCTGCGCGGACAGTACCCGCTGCGCCCGGACGTGCCGGCGCCCGTGGCGCCCCGGAACGCGGCGTGGACGGCGGCGGCGCCCGCGCCGGCGGTCCCGGTCAGCGGGTTCGACCCGGCGACCAGCCGCGAGCTGCCGCAGCGACAGGGAGCGTACGACCGCACCTGGGCCAACGCCGACGGCACCCTGACCACGGCGCTGTCCTCGAGCCCGGTCAACCGCCGGCTGCCGGACGGGAGGTGGGCGCCGATGGACACGACGCTCGTCCCGGCCGGCGGAGCCGCCGGCTGGCGGAGCGCGGCAACCGCGATCGACGTCCGCCTCGCGGCCGACGCCGGCGCGCCCGAGCTGGCGCGCCTGGCGCTGGACAAAGGCCACGCGATCGCGTTCGGCCTGGCCGGCGCGGCCGCGGCCACCGGCCAGGTGGAGGGCAGCACGATCACCTATCCCGACGTCTGGCCGGGCGTGGACGTCCGCCTGGAGGTGGTCGGCGCCGGGGTCAAGGAGACGCTCGTGCTGCGGTCGCCCGCCGCAGCCACGAGCTTCGTGTTCCCGCTCCGGCTGACCGGCCTGCGGGCCCGCGTCGCCGGCGGCCAGGTCGACCTCGTGGACGCCGGGGGGCGCACGCGTGCGGTGGTCCCGGCCGGTTCCATGGCGGATGCCACCGGCGCGCAGGCCGGGTCTGGCGCGGTCTCCTACAGCCTGGCGCGGTCGGACGCCGGGCCGGCGCTCAGGATGAGCCTCGACCCCGGCTGGCTCACCGACCCCGCGCGCCAGTACCCCGTGCTGATAGACCCGACCGTGCTGTCGGGGTCCGCCGACTCCAGCCTGGTCGCGCACGGCAGCGCCTCGGCCTCGGGGAGCTCGGAGCTGCTGGTCGGACAGGTGGATGGGTCGCCGGCCGCCTCCTACATCAGGTTCGGCGGCCTCGTGGGCCAGCTCACCAACCACACCATCTACGGCGCCGAGCTCCAGCTCGTGGACTTCGACGCGCCGTCGTGCAGCGCCCGGCCCGTGACGGTGAACCCGGTGACGCAGAGCTGGTCGTCGTCGAGCACCACCACGGCCTACCCGGGACCGTCGGTGGGGGCGGCGCTGGGCCGCTCGTCCTTCGCCTACGGCTTCGTCGCGCTCGGCCACTCCAGCTCGGCATGCCCGGTCAAGGCGTCGCTGATCGACCTCGGGGGCGCCGGGGTCAGGCTCGTCCAGGGTTGGGCCAACGGGCAGGCGAACAACGGCCTGTCGCTCCGCGCCTCGACCAGCGACTCGCTGGCCTGGAAGCGGTTCGCCGGCACCGGCACCGCCAACTCGCCGGTGCTGTACGTGACCCACTCGCCCTACAACGCCACGTACCGGATCCCCAACCCGGTGCCCAACCCGCCCGTCCTCCAGAACCAGGCGGGCAAGGTGAACGTCACCGTCACCAACCAGGGCGCCGAGACGTGGACGCCGGCCACCTACTACCTGGCCTACCGCGCCTACGACGCCGTCACCGGTCACGCGGTGACCCAGCAGCGCTCCGCCAACCTGACCGCCAACCTGGCCAGGGGCGCGCGCGTGACGCTGAGCGCGACGATCCAGGCGCTGCCGGCGGGCAAGTACTTCCTGGACTTCACGATGGTCCACACCGGCGGACCGGTGTTCACCGACGAGCAGGTGCCGCCGGCCCGGATCGTCCTCCAGGTGATCGACATCCCGCCCGTCGTGCAGTCGGTCTACCCGCCCAACGGCTACGAGGCGCAGACGCTGACGCCGCAGCTGTGGGCGCAGGCCGTGGACATCGACGCGACGGCGGGCAGCTCGCTGCAGTACCGGTTCGAGCTCTGCGACCAGGACGCGAGCGGGAACGCGGTCAACTGCACCTCCACGCCGGAGCAGCTGAGCCCGGCCTGGACGATCCCGGCCGGCCGGCTGTCGTGGAGCAAGACGTACCTGTGGCGCGCGTTCGTCAAGGACGCCACGACCGAGGTCGCCTCGCCGCAGTCGGCGCTGCTGAGCTCGGTCCCCCAGCCGGAGCTGTCCTCCCACCTGGCCGGCGCTCCCTACGGCACGCAGGGCAAGGAGTTCGATCCCCAGGTCGGCAACTTCTCGACGGTGGCGATCGACGCCCCGGTGACGACGGTCGGCCCTGACCTGACCGTCGTGCGCACGTACAACAGCCTCGACCCGCGCCGCGACTCGTCGTTCGGGGCCGGCTGGACCACGCGCTACGACGTGCGCCTGGTGCCCGACAACGACGGCTCGGGGAACGTGGTCGTGGCCTACCCGGACGGCCAGAGGGTGCGCTTCGGCAGGAACCCTGACGGCACGTACGCGGCCCCGCGGGGCAGGGTGGCGGCGCTCACCCTCGACTCGTCGAGCTCGACGTGGACGCTGGCCGACAAGGCGGGCACGACCTACCGGTTCGCGAGCAGCGGCCTGCTGACCAGGATCGCCGACGCGTCCGGACGCGCGGTGGTGCTGACCTACGACACGAGCAACGGCCGGCTGGCCAGGGCGCAGGTCTCCAACAGCCAGTCCAACACCGCCGGCCGCTCGCTGACATTCACGTGGACCGGCGCCCACGTGACCAGCGTGACCACCGACCCGGTGAACGGCACGGCGCTGACCTGGAGCTACACGTACTCGGGCGACGTGCTGACGAAGGTCTGCGCCCCGGGGGCGATCTGCACGACGTACACGTACGCCACCGGCACGCACTACCGGAGCGTGGTGCTGGACGACAGGCCGGACTCCTACTGGCGACTGGGCGAGGCGGAGGGCACCGCGGCGGGCAGCGAGGTGGCGGTCAACCTGGGCAAGGACCACGGCGACTACCACTCGGTGACGCTGGGCGCGACGGGCGCGCTGGCCGGCAGCGGCGACACCGCCGCCAGCTTCAACGGCACCTCCTCGTACCTGGACCTGCCCAAGGGGACGGTGAAGAAGAGCCGGGACATGGCCGTCGAGCTGTGGTTCAAGAACAACCCGGCCGGCCCCGGCGGGCCGCTCCTGGGCTACCAGGACAAGGCCGTCGGCCAGACCGCGACCATCGGCGTCCCGGTGCTGTACACCGGCACCGACGGCAAGCTGTACGGGCAGCTCTGGAACGGGACGGCAGGCCCGATGGCGTCCACCGCGCTGGTCAACGACGGCAAGTGGCACCACGTGGTGCTGAGCCAGATGGGGGCCACGCAGACGCTCTACCTGGACGGCAAGAGCATCGGCACGCTGGCCAACCCGGCCAGCACCGACGTCACCAAGCTGACCGTCAACCAGGTCGGCGCCGCCTTCGCGAGCTCGCCGTCGTCGTGGCCCGCGTGGGGCACCACCTCGCAGCGCTTCTACAACGGCGCCATCGACGAGGTGGCCGTCTACTCCCATCCGCTGGCCGCGGCCGAGGTGGCCGCCCACCTCCAGTACGGCACGCAGGCCGCCGACCAGGTCACGACGGTGACGCTGCCCGGCGGCGGCGCGGCCGCGCAGGTGACGTACGACACCGCCCAGGACCGGGTCAGCCAGTACACCGACCGCAACGGCGGCACGTGGAAGATGGGCACGCCCACGGTCTACGGGGGCGACACCGACCTGCGCCGGGGCGTCGAGGTGCGCGACCCGGCCGGCCGGCCCCACCTGTACGAGTACGACGCCCTGGCCGGGCGGATGATCCGCTCGGGCGACCCGTCCGGCCTGGTGATGCGCGACGAGGACAACCCCGTCGCCGCCACCCCGACGCCAACGCCGTCGCCGACGCCCACGACGTCGTGCACCTCGCCCGACCCGACCGACCCGCAGTTCTGCACGACGGTCCCCACCACGAGCGGCGGACCCGTCTTCGACGGCCACTCCGCGGACGGGATCGCGATCCGGACGTACGCGTACGACGCGCAGGGAAACCTGAGCGTCACCACCGACGAGAACGGGGACTCCGTCCGGCTCGGCTACGACGGCCAGGGCAACGTCGCCTCCCGGCAGACCTGCCGCAGCAGCAGCGAGTGCCACACCGAGTACTACACCTATCCCACCGCGCTGAGCCAGCTCGACCCGCGCAGCGACCTGCCCACCCAGCACCGCGACGGCCGGTCGGCGAGCGCCACCGACAACACCTACCTGACCACGTACACGTACACCGCCGCGGGCGACCTGCTGACCCAGGCAAACCCTGACGGCAGCACGGTGCGGCACGTCTACACCAACGGCACCGAGGCGGCGGCCGGCGGCGGGACGGTGCCGTCCGGCCTGCTCCTGACCACCACCGACGCCGTCGGCGCGGTCACCCATTACGCGTACCTCCAGAACGGCGACCTGGCCCAGGTCACCGACCCGTCCGGCCTGGTGACGAAGCTGGGCTACGACGCCCTCGGCCGCAAGGCCAGCCAGACGGCGGTCTCCGATACGTTCCCCAACGGCGTCACCACGACCTACACGTACGACGCCCTGTCGCACCTGCTCACGACCACCGAGCCGGCCACGACCGACGCCGTCACCGGCACCACCCACCAGGGCCGCACCACCAACACCTACGACGCCGACGGCAACCTGGTGCGGGTCGATGTCAGCGACGTGACCGGGCACGACGCCACCCGCACCACCACCTACGCCTACGACGACCACGGCCGGGTCGAGCGCGTGACCAACGCCGAGGGCAACGAGACCAGCTACGGCCACGACGCGTTCGGCAACCGCACGTCCATGGTCGACGCCGCGGGCAACCGCTACGAGTTCGGCTACACCGCCCGCAACATGCTGGCCGAGGTGCGGCTGCGCAACTGGACGGGCGACCCCGCGGGCGCGGCGCCGGCGTCGGCAGGCGACTGGCTGGTCGTCGAGTCGTACACGTACGACATGGCCGGCCGCGCGCTCCGCCACACGGACGCCATGGGCCGGACGCGCCAGTACGCGTACTACGGCGACGGCCTGGTTCAGAGCGTCACGCTGAAGGGCTTCCACAACCCCGACGGCACCACCAGGGACTTCGTCGAGCAGTCGGACACGTACGACGGCGCCGGCAACCTGGTCACGCAGGTCACCGGCAACGGGACCCGCGTCGCCCAGCACACGATCGGCCTTGCCGGCCAGGTGTCGAGCACGGTCGTCGACCCCGGCGGGCTCAGCCGGCGCACGGACTTCACGTACGACGCCAACGGCAACGTGACCCGGACCACCACGTCCGGCATGTCCTCCAACGTGCCGTGGCCGGTGGCGGCCACGTCGGCGACCGTGGACTTCGCCTACGACACGTCGGGACGGCTGGTCCGCGAGACGCAGACGTCGGGCACCACGTCGCTGGTCACCACGCACGCGTACGACCAGCGCGGGCTGCTGATGGGCACCACCGACCCGCGCGGCAACGCCGCCGGCGCCGACCCGACGGCGTACACGACCTCCTACACATACGACGAGCTGGGCCGGCTGACGCGGACGACCGACCCCCCGATGGCGGTCGAGTCCGGCGGCGGCGCGCCGAGCACCACCCGTCCCGCCGAGGTCGTGGGCCTCAACACGTTCGACGATCAGGTCGCGGTCCAGGACAGCCTGGGCAACGTCACCCGCACCGGTGTGGACACGCTCGGCCGTCCGGTCACCACGACCGCGCCCGCCTACACCCCGCCGGGCGGCAGCCAGCTCACGCCCACCACGCAGACCACCTATGACGTGCTGGGCAACGTGGCCACCGTGACGGACGCGCTGGGCCACGTCACCCGCTACGCCTACGACCAGCTCGGCCGCATGGTGAGCAAGGACGAGCCTGCCTCCACCGACAGCGACCGCGCCGTCTGGCAGTACACGTACACGCGCACCGGCCGGGTGCTGTCGGTGACCGATCCGACCGGCGCCCGGGCCGAGTCCACGTACGACGACCTGGACCGCGCGGTGACGGCGACCCAGATCGAGCGGCAGCCGGCGGCCGACAGCTTCACGACCCGGTCCGCCTACGACGACGCCGGCGGCGTCGTGAGCGTCACCCAGCCGAGCGGCGCCGCTACCAGCAGCACGTACGACGCGGTCGGCGAGCAGATCAAGACCACCGACCCGGCGGGCGTCGTCAACCAGTACGGCTACGACTTCGCCGGCCGCCAGGTGCGGTCGGCCGACGGGCTGGGCCGCACTGCCCGCACCGACTTCGACGTGCTCGGCCACCTGGTCGCGCAGTCCGCCCTGGCCCCGGGCGGCCAGACCCTGCGCACGCAGACGTACGCCTACGACGCGGCCGGCAACCTGACCGCGTCCGTGGATGCGCTCGGCCACGCCACGACGTACGTCTACGACGCCGGCCGCCAGCTCGTCCAGCAGGTCGAGCCGGTGTCCGACACCGCGTCGATCACCACCGGCTTCGGCTACGACGCGGCCGGCCACCGGACCCGCTCCACGGACGGCCGCGGGAACTCGACGATCTACACGTTCAACAGCGTGGGCCGGCCCGAGTCGGTGATCGAGCCCGCCACGGCGGCTCAGCCGGCGGCGGCCGACCGCACCTGGACCGCCAGCTATGACGCCGACGGCAACCCAGTCAAGCTGACCGCCCCCGGCGGGAGCGCCCGGCAGCGCACGTTCGACGCCGCGGGGCGGCTGACGCGGGAGACCGGATCGGGCGCCGAATCGAGCACGGCCGACCGCGTCATGGCCTATGACGCGGCCGGCCGGATCACCTCCGTGAGCGCCCCCGGCGGCACCGATACCTACGCGTACGACGACCGCGGCCAGGCGCTGACCGCCGGCGGTCCCTCCGGAACCGCCAGCTTCGCCTACGATGCCGACGGCAACCTCACCAGCCGGACCGACGCGGCCGGGACCGCGCTCTACACGTACGTGAACGGCCGGCTGGCCACGGCGACAGACGGCATCACCGGCACCACCCAGACGGTCGGCTACGACCCCGCCGGCGACGTGTCATCGATCGCCTACGGCGCCGGCCGGGTGCGAACGTACGGGCACGACGACCTGGGCCGGGTCAGCTCCGACACGCTGACGAACGGGGCCGGGCAGACGGTCGCCTCGATCGCCTACGGCTACGACGTCAACGACCAGCTCACGAGCAAGACGACAGCGGGCACGGCGGGCGCGGGCAGCAGCGCCTACACGTACGATCAGGCCAGCCGGCTCACATCCTGGACGGCCGGCGGCCAGACCACCCAGTACGCCTGGGACGCGTCGGGCAACCGGATCCAGGCGGGCAGCCAGACCGCCACCTACGACCAGCGCAACCGGCTCCTGACGGCCGGCGACACCACCTACAAGTACACCCCGCGCGGGACGCTCGCCTCGACCACCAGCGCCGGGTTGACCGAGAGCTTCTCCTTCGACGCGTTCGACAGGCTCATCTCCCAGGGCGCGCAGAGCTACGCGTACGACGGGCTCGACCGGCTGGCGTCCCGCAACGGCACCGCCTTCTCGTACGCCGGCCAGAACGACCAGGTCGTCTCGGACGGGACCGCGAAGTACGCGCGGGGGCCGGCCGACGAGCTGATGGCGGTCGCCCAGGGCCAGAGCCAGCGGCTGGCAATGACCGACGAGCACGGCGACGTGGTCGGCGGCTTCGACCCGGCCAACACCTCCCTGTCCGCGCTCCAGGGCTCCACCGCGTACGACCCGTTCGGCCACGTGACCGCAAGCGCCGGCCAGCAGGCGAACGTCGGCTACGAGAGCAACTGGACCGATCCGTCCACCGGCCAGGTGGACATGGGCGCGCGCTGGTACGACACGGCCAGCGGGACGTTCGACTCCCGCGACACCGCCACGTACTCGCCCGGCGGCGGAGCGTCCATCCTCGGCAACCACTACACGTACGGCGCCGGCGACCCGATGGGGAACATGGACCCGAGCGGCGACTGGCCGTGCTTCTCGTGCGCGTTCAAGAGGGCGGCCGGCTGGGTCAACCACAACGTGATCCAGCCCATCTACCACAACGTGGTGCTGCCGATCTATCACTACTGGATCCTGCCGATCTACTACCACGTGGTCTTGCCCATCTACCACCACGTCATCCTGCCGATCTACCAGCACGTGATCCTGCCCGTCGCTCAGACCGTCACGCAGTGGGTCGGCACCGCCACGCAGTGGGTCGGCAGCGCCACCCAGACCGTCACCAACTGGGTCAGCAGCGGCGTGACGTGGGCGCGCCAGCAGGCCGAGCGAGCGCGGCAGGCGGCCGAGCGAGCGCGGCAGGCAGCCATCGCCCTGGCCCATCACGTCACCGCCGTGGCCAAGCAGGCGATCGCCTGGGCGGCGAAGCACAACCCGCTGCCCGCGATCAAGGCGGCGCTGCGGCCGATCTACCACGGCCTCAAGACGGTCGTGTCCGCCTCGGCGCACGTGGCCGCCGCCGTGGTGGCCGTGGCGCGCGACGTGGTCCGCGACACCGTCAAGGCCGCGCAGGTGATCTACCAGCACGCTGTCCAGGCGGCGGGCGCCGTCGTGCAGACGGTGTCCACGGCGGTCAGGGCGGCCTCGGAGTTCGCCCAGGCCGCCCTGCCGACGCTGGCGGGGATCGCGGCCGGGGTCCTGACCACCGCCGGCTGCCTGGCCGCGACCGCCGGCGCCGGCTCGGCCGCCTGCATCGTGGCGGGGTTCGCGGTCGGGGGCGCGGTCACCAACGCGCTGAGCTGCCCGCCCGGCCACTCCATCGCCGGGTGCGCGGTGCAGGGCGGCGTCACGGGCGCGGTCGGCGGCGCCGTCTTCGTCGCGACCGGCGGCGCGGGGGCCGGGCTGACGGCGGCGCTCGTCTCGGGCGGGCTGTCGCAGGCCGCGTCCGACGCCACCGGGCAGCTGATGACCAGCGGCTCGATCAATCCCACCCAGGTCGTGGAGCAGGGCGCGATGGGCGCCGCCACGGCCGGTCTCTTCCACGGCGCCGGCTCGCTGGCCGCCGGCCTGCGGTCGGCCGACGGCGACCTGGGCGCGATCTGCACGGCGAACAGCTTCGCGCCCGGCACGATGGTGCTCCTGGCCGACGGGCGGCACAAGCGGATCGAGGACGTCCAGCCCGGGGACGAGGTGCTGGCCACCGACCCCACGACCGGGCGCACCGAGGCCCGGCCGGTGACCGACGTCATCGTCGGCCAGGGCCAGAAGCAGCTCGTCTCGATCGGCATCGCCTCCGGCTCCGGCGGCGGGGGCGGCACCATCGTCGCCACCAGCGGGCATCCGTTCTGGCTGCCCGAGCGGCACCGCTGGGCGGACGCCGGGGACCTGCGGCCGGGCGACCTGCTGCAGACGGCCGAGGGGGCGTCCGCGCGGGTCAGCGCGGTCCAGGCGTGGAGCCAGACGGCGCGGGTCTTCAACCTCACCGTCGACGGCATCCACACCTTCTACGTCGCCGCCGGCGCCGGCGACGTCCTGGTCCACAACTGCGCCGCGCCGGCGCCGCGAGGCGTGTTCCAGCGGGCTGGGGACCGCCTCGCCTCAGCCGGGGCGATCGCCTCCGACTACGTCAACCCCGTGATCGACTTCAAGAGCGGCCAACGCCTCTACGGCAGCCCGTACGGCTTCGCGCAGCGGATGGCGGCAAGATACATCTCGTCGCCGACGAGAGTGGCGTCGAGCCAGCTCCAGCCGAGCGGATTGTCAGCTGCCGAGACGGCCCTCAGGGTTCTGCTGCACCTCCACGGCGGTGGAGCGTAGGAGGGAGAGATGAGCAAATTGCGGGAGTCGGCCGTGCTCTTCGCCGTAGTGCTCGTCGGGGCGTTGATCCAGATCGCCCACGCGCCGGTGGCGCGGGCGGACGCGAGCAGGGCGGGGACTTCGTGACCGGCCGCCGCCAGGGGGCAAGTTCAAGAAGGCGGTCTGGGTCGTGCTGAGGGTGTTCGACATCGTCAAGGGTTGGCCCGACGCGCCGCACTCGCACCCGTAGGGGCATGCACTGGAGGACACGCTGAGATGAGAGGACGCGTAGGGACTTTGCTGGCCGCCGCGCTCGTGGTCGCCGGGGCGATCGCGCAGATCGCCCACGCGCCGGTGGCGCGGGCGGACGCGAGCGGGCAGGGCGGGGACTTCGTGCCGCTGGCGCCCAACGGCCAGCTGCTGGACACGCGCAGCGGGATCGGCGGCGTCACGGGCGCCCGCGGGCCTGGCAGCACCACGGCCGTCACCGCGCTCGGCAAGGCGGGGATACCGGCCTCGAACGTGCGCGCGCTGATGGTCGACGTGATCACGGTCAGCCCGACCGCGGGCACGTTCCTCGTCCTCTGGGCCGACGGCACGCCGCGTCCGCCGATCTCGATGCTCAACGCACTGGCCGGCCAGACCATCTCCAACTCCGCCGTCGTGCCGGTCGGGGCCGACGGCAAGATCGACGTCTACAACGCCGCGGGGAGCACGCAGGTCGTCATCAACGTCCAGGGCTACTTCACGCAGATCAGCACCGGCGCGTCCGGGCAGGGCGGGTACGTGCCGGTGCCGGACACCCGGCTGGTCGACACCCGCACCGGCCTGGGCGCGCCCAAGGCCGCGATCGCGTCGGGCGGCACGGTGACCGTGACCGTGACCACCGGCCCGGTCCCCACCACCGCCAGCTCCGTGTTCGTGAACCTGATCGTTACTTCGGCCACCGCGGGCGGCTGGCTCGGCGCCTACCCGGCCGGCGGGAGCACCACCGTCAGCATGCTCGACTTCGTCGCCGGCACGACCAACACCGGCGGCACGGTCAAGGTCGGCAGCGGCGGCCGGATCACGCTGAGCAACCACAGCAGCGCGGCCATCAACATCGTGCTGGACGTGCAGGGCTACTTCGTGGCCACGTCCACCCAGGGCGCCGGGCTCCGGAACGCGGCGGCGCGCCTGCTCGACACGCGGTCGACCACGCCGGTCCCGGCCGGCGCGACGATCGACGTCGCGGTCGGGGGGACGAACGGGCTGCCGACGCGCGGGATCGCCGGGGCGGCGCTCGATCTCAAGATCATCAACCCGGCGCAGAGCGGCCTCCTGCGCGCGTGGCCGGCCGGCGACCCGGAGCCGACGAGCACGTCCGACACCGACTTCCCCGCCGGCAACAACGCGCGCGACGCCCTGGCCGTGGTGCGGGCCGGCGTCGAGGGGAAGGTCCGCATCCGCAACGCCAGCCCGGGGCCGGTCAACCTCGCGGTGGACCTAGAGGGCTGGTTCGCGGACCCGATCCCGGCGGTGCCGGTGGAGCAGAACGCGCGGGTGACCGCGGTGCAGGCGACGCCCGTGCCGGGCGCGTCGGTGGGCACGCTGGAGTACGCGTACACCGACAACATCGGCCGGCTGGTGCACGGGCACCAGGGAAGCCTCGACGACTTCAGCTCGCTGCAGTGGACGGTGATCTCCGGCAGCGACGCGTTCTCCGGCCAGCCGGCGCTGGCCGAGCAGGCCGACGGCCGCCTGCAGGTGGCCGACCAGAACGTCGACGCCGACGTCTGGGTCAACACCGAGGCCACCAAGAGCCCGCTCGCCTGGAACCCCTCGTTCGTGAACCTGGGCGGCTCGATGAGCTCGCCGCCAGCCCTGGCACGGTCCGGGGACGGCAGCCTCGTCGCGTTCGCCGTGGACGCCGACGGCCGCCTCTGGTACGTCCAGCAGGGCGGCGCCAACGGCGCGTACGGCTCCTGGCACAGCCTCGGCGCGGCCGGCCTGGCCGGCGCTCCGACAGCGGTGGTGGTGGCCAACGGCGGCATCCAGGTGTTCGCCAGGGACACCACGGGCGCGCTGCGGACGGCGCTGTTCTCTGGCGGCACGCTCTCGGCGTGGACCAGCCTGGGGGGCACCGGGCTGACGGGCACGCCGGCGGTGGTGGTCAACCCGGGCTG
>DASYBH010000058.1:0-8468 GCA_036500885.1 Candidatus Dormiibacterota bacterium | reverse complement strand
CGGAGGCCAACGTCATCAGACGCCGGCTGGGGGACTCGCTGGGTCTCGCCAGGTCGCTCATGGGCCTGGCCGTGGTGAGGGCGCGCGCCGGCGAGCACGAACGATCGGCGGCGCTGATGGAGGAGAGCCTCCGCCTGTGCCGCGACCTCGGCGACGAGGCCACACTCGCCCACGCGCTGGCCCGGCGCGGCGACGCCGCCCGCGCCCAGGGGCATGACGACAGGGCCCGCGCGGACTACGCCGAGGCGCTGCTCATCTCCCAGAGAGTGGGAGCCCGGCGCGTGACCGTCATGTGCACCGAGGGCCTGGCGGCGCTGGAGGGAGCACGGGAACGCAGCGAGTGAGGGTGAGAGACGCTGCTATTCCCCTTTCCCCGGCGCGATGGTCGCCAGGGGGAGATCGAGCCCCTCGAAGAAGGACCGGGTTGCCTGTGCGACGGCGTCATTCACCGCCTGGGGAGCCTGGCGTTGCGCGGCGGGGGCGACAACGGTGTGCAGCGGCCGCTCTCCCGCTGGCCGGGCGATGACGCTCGCCACCGCGTCGGCCACCTCCTGGGGATCCGGAGGCGTGGCGGATCGGTTCTCCGTGTAGAACGGCACCGCGAACGCATCCATGGCGCTCTGATAGAGCGCGACCCGCCCGGCATCTGCCGCGATCTGGCGCTTCGCGGAGATGGAGGTCGGGTAGGTCCCGGGCTCGATGATGGCGGCGTCGACGCCAAAGGGAGCGAGCTCATCGCGATACGACTCGGTGAGTCCCTCCAGGGCGAACTTCGTCGCTGCGTATAGCCCGAGGAACGGCAGGGCCAGGCGCCCGGCGATGGACCCGATCTGCAGGAGCAGGCCACTGCCCTGCCGGCGCATGTGCGGCAGAGCCGCACGGTTCACACGCAACACGCCGAAGACGTTGGTGTCGAACTGCTCCTTGACCTGGTCCGAGGTGAACGCTTCCAGTGGGCCGTTGTACGCCACCCCGGCGTTGTTGACCACGACGTCGAGACGACCCGTGCTCCCAATGATGGAATCGATCGCCCGCTCCACGGAAGCGTCGTCGGTGACATCGATCTCGACGACATGCAGTGGAACCTGCTCTCGCCGCGCCAGAGCGCGCAGCTCCTCCGCCGCGGGTGCATTCCTCCCCGCGACCGAACGCATGCCCGCAAAAGTCGTGTATCCCTGGCGTGCCAGGGTCTCAACCATCAGACGACCGAAACCACTGGTACTGCCGGTGACAAGGATCGTAGTTCGAGCCATCGTTCTATTTCCTTACTCCCCCCCTCATTCCCCCCCTCATCTGCCGGGGGGTCAGGGGGGCAGGTCGTCTTCCTTATCCAGTAAGAAGCTCGTCTCAACCCGGCAGCTCGATCAAGCTCCTGGCCTCCATGATCTGGGCGCGGGGGACCCCCCACTCGCTCAGCAGGCCCATGCTCAGCGCGCCGCGCAGTGAGACGAGCGGCACCGCGTATCGCTCGGCGACCTCCTGCAGCATCTCCCAGCGTTCCGGATCGGCGATCACGTCTTCGCTCGGCTCGGGCTCGACCGATCGACCACTCCTGCGGCGCCACCAGCCGACCAGCCGCCTGCCGGTCGGGAGGAACGCCCATTCCCCGGGCGGGTCGTCCACGAACAGGCACCTGATCGCCGCCACCTCGGCGCGAAACCCCTCGTGCCCGTGCACGGCGACGGTGCCCCAACCCGAGATCAGGCCCATGACGTGCGGTCCGGAGGCGACGTCGCCGCGCACCCGGTCCCAGCACCTGGCCGGGCTCCAGACCGCCCAGAGGCCGCACTGGCAGTGCCGGCCAGGAGACGCCTCGCACTGCCGCCCGCCGTTCGACAGGCACCTGGCCCGGTTCTCGCCCGGCTCCCACTGGTAGTCGACCGCCCAGGCGCGGAGGCGGTTCCTCGAGAGCCGCCACAGGCGCCAGCCGATGACCGGTTCGTTCGTCACCGACCGCTCGACCCACCCGCCGGCACTGGTTCGGCCGGCGCCGGCACCGGCGCCGGCCGCTCCTCGGGTGCGGGTGCGGGCACCTCGAGCGGCTCAGGCGTCGCGATGACGATTCTCTCTGTCTCGGGAGTTGTCAAGCCCATGGTCGCCTCCAGCTCGTCTACAGGGCCACCGGCCGCCGGCGCTCGCCGGCGACCCGCTCAGGACTCCAGGTCATCCGCCTCCTCGCCGATCTCCTCAGCGAAGCCGAGCGCCCGGATGATGTTCGCGCTGGCGGCGACGGTGCGCACGCTCCCGACGAGGGGAGCGATCGCGATGACCGTGCCCAGCACGCGCTCGGGTGGGATGCCGGTCTCACTGGCCAGGCCGAGGTTGGAGAGCCACGACACCGGGGGCGCTCCCATCGCCGTCAGCGCGGCGATCCGCACCAGCTGGTACGTCGGTGTGTCCAGGCCGGACGCCTCCAGGTTGCCCTCGCACATCCGACTCAGAGCGTCCACCGCGCTCAGGTCGCCGGCCGCGACCGCCCGCAGCTTGCTCTCCGGCTCAGCTACTTGGGTACCCATGCTCCCCTTCGTACCCCCGCCCCGACGTCCGGGAGCGTCCGCCGGGTGGCCATCGCTGGACACATCGTTGAACAGCGGGGGACGAGCGTCACCGTGGCCTCTCCACCGGACAGCCAGTGCCGCTCATCGCAAGCGGTCCGCTCCCGTTCGAGCGGCGTCGCGAGCAGGACGTCACGAAGGGCACGAAGACGCGTCCTCGTGCCCTTCGTGGCTCCCTGCTCCTCGGTCCAGTCAGATGATGGCCGGGAGCCTCGCCCCGGGGCTCAGCTCCCCGACACGACCGGCCGGCCCATCTCGCCCGCGCGCCTCAGCTCCCGGAGCCTGAAGGCTGCGGCGATGGCGACGATGCCGCCCACGATCGACCAGATGCCCACGACGTAGATCAGCACCAGCGCGGACACGACAGTGTTGAAGAGCAGGATCAGGCCCAGGATGATGCTGATCACCCCGAGGATCGTCAGTCCCCAGCCGCCGGCCACGACGGACCTGAGCAGGGTGACGGCCCCCATGACGATGGCCAGGATCGCGAGGATCCAGACCACCGCAGCGGGCACCAGGACCGTGGCCCAGGCCGGATGGCGCAGGACGGCCAGGCCGGCGACGATCCCGAGGACGCCCGTGAACAGCCTCCAGCCCCACTGCCTTTGATCCACGAACAGCATCACCAGGTCGATGACGCCGATCACGAACAGGTAAGCGCCGACGAAGACGACCAGGGTGAACAGCGTCCTGATCGGGTCTGTGACGAGCAGGATGCCGATGACCAGCGCCGCGATGCCCTCCAGCAGTACGAGCCACCAGGGGGTCGCCGTCGCCGATCGCGACATCGCCCGGAAGCTAAGCATCGAATCTCTCCTTCGCACAGTTGCGGCGGCGTCCGGAACCGTGGCCGGCCTGCCACCGATGGCAACTCGCAATTTAGGCGCGGACAGGGACGTCGAGCGATCCCGAGAGGACGGAGTTAGACAGATCTCGCGCCGAGCCCCGTGGTGGCGGCCCGGGCAGAGGGCTCCCGGACCTCACGAGCCGCGCCGGTGCGGCGGCGCCAGGGAGACACCGCGGCCAGGGAGCTGGTCACGACAGCGGGGCGGCGCTGCTCCGCGCGCTCGAGCGCCCCGGCCAGGCGACCCGCGAACTCGTCTATCAGCTGCCGCTCATCAGCCCGGAAGGGGCCGGACCCTCGTCTCACGAACGCGATGGCCCCCAGCACCTCACCGCCGTCCGGCAGCGGCCGGCCCGGCAGCAGCGGCACGATCCGAACGACCTCCCCACCGCCCTGCCCGGGGTTCCACTCGAGCTCCGCCGACGCACGCGCCCGGACCGCCTCCCGCACCAACCCCATCCGCACCTCCTGGTTCCGGCCCTGGCTCGCCTCGGACCACAGGCCCGACGCGGCAACGACGCTGACGTCCTCCCGCCGGCCGACCGGCACCGCGGCCAGCAGCGCGTCGGCGCCCGGCAGGAGCTCCTGCGCGTACCGCGCCGCGCCCCGCACCAGCGTCTCCGGCTCGGACGTGTCCCTGAGCAGCGGCGCGCTCTCGACCAGAGCCCTGAGGCGCTGCCAGGCGTCCACCTCCAGCGTCACGTCGGAGGCCACGATCACCACGTGGGTGGTGGCGCCTCGCAGGTCGGCGACCGGGCCCAGCTCGACGTCCCAGACCGCTCCAGCCGCGGCCGGACCGGTGGCGCCGGGAGCCGCCGGCTCGCACAGCGGCAGCCGCAGCGTGCGCCCGGTGCGGATGACGTTCTCCACGCCGGCCACGAGCTGCCGCCCGCCCGCGCCCACCCAGGCGGAACGGGCCGGCGTGCCCTGGACAGGCCGGCGCTCCGGCCCGACGGACTGCTCGAAGGCACGGTTGGCGTACCCGATGGTCAGCTGCGCGTCCGCGGTCACCAGGGCCACTCCGAGGGCGGTGGCCTCCAACCAGCGCCGGAGGAGCAGGAGGCTGCGGCGCGGGTCGGCCGCCCGCTCGAGCAGCGCCCGGAGCTCGCCGCCCCCCATCCGCGCCGGGCGGTGGCCCGGCGCCTGCCCGTCCGGCTCGAGGTCCGCGAATGAGCCCGGCGCGGCGCGGCCGGCGTCGAGGCCGCTGCCGACCAGCACCAGCCAGGACCCGTCCCCGCGCTCGACCGGCCAGCAGTCGAACGAGAAGAACCCGCGGCGGCGCCCCATCGAGAGGCTGAGCTCCCAGCCGCGCCGCTGGCGCAGCGGCGGACGGTAGACCTCCACCGCCTTGGCCCGGTCGAACGGGTCGACCACGTCGGCGAAGGCGAGACCGCGCAGCTGGCGAGGCAGGACGTCCAGGAAGCGGACGAGCGCCGTGTTGGTGTGGCTGATGCGCCCCGCCTCGTCGAGGACGAGCACCACCTCGGGCACGAGGTCCGCGACCAGGCGGAGCGGGTCGGCGGCGGCCGCGACCACGTCCGCGGGCTCGGGCCGCGGCGCGCGGTCGTCCATCTCCTCCGGCACGATCAGGCCCTGGGCGACGAGTGTGGCCACCCGCATCGACAGCCCGTGCACGTGCCGCTCGTACTTGACCTGGCGGAGGAGCTCGACGTCGTCGGCGCTGTAGCGCCGCTGGCCGGACTGCGTGCGCCCCGGCCTCACGGCCCGGTGCCGGCGCTCCCACGCCCGGATGGTGTGCGGCGAGATCCCGAGCATGGCGGCCACCTCCCCGATCGAGAACGTGGCCTCGGTCGCCGGAGGCCCGGTGACGGCGTTCACCGCAGGCCGAGGCGCTGGGCCAGCACCACCCCGACCCGTACGTCCGTGCCCAGGCCGCCGGCGCCCAGGCGGCGCCAGAGGTCAGGCCGGCGGTTGAACGCCACGCCGCCGACCAGCACGGGGACGCGGGCCCGCCGGATCGTCGAGATCGCCCGCTCGACCTCGGGCAGCGGCGGCTGGTGGCCGGCCGAGAGGCCGAACAGCCTGGGCCGGCGCGCCACCACGTGCTCGGCCACCTCGCGCAGGCTGGCGCCGGGCCCCGGCATCTCGACGCTCCAGCCATGGTCCTCCAGCGCGAGCACGAGCATCGTCAGGCCCACGTCGTGCGGGTCACCCGGCGGCACCGCCAGGATGCAGCGCGATCCCCTCGGAACGGGCCGGGCGACCGGAGTGGCGGCCAGCGCGCAGACGATCCGCCGCACGGCGACGGCCCCCCGCACCTCGTCCCGATGGCTCACGTGGCCGGCGTACCAGAGGTTGTTGATCTCCAGCAGCGCCGAGTGCAGCATGTCGGCGAAGACCGCGGTCCGCGATCCCGTCTTCGCGAGCATGGCCGCCGCCAGCTCGAAAGCCTCGTCGTCGTCGCCGCCCAGGAGGGCGTCGATCAGGTCTCTGACCGGGAACCTTGCCGCGGGCCCGGACCTCTGAGTGTCGACGGCCACCAATCTCCACCCGTCGTATCCACTGCTGCCACTGTCTGGGTGATTGGCAGCGTAGGGCGCGCGCCGGTCCGTCGAGAACCGGATACTTACCTATCGGGCTCGCGTCGCTACCTAGCGTTCTCGTCGCGCTCGCGCATGATCCAGGCCGCCAGCTCCGCGCGCGAGACCAGCCCGAGCCTGTTGCGCGCGTGCTCGACGTGCGACTCGACGGTGCGCCGGCCGATCCCCAGCCGCTGGGCGATGTCGGTGTTCGTCAGGCCGGCGGCGACCAGCCGGCCGACCTCGCGCTCCCGCGCGGTGAGGCTGGGCCCGGGGACCGGCGGACCCGGCTCGCCGCCGTCGGACAGGAAGCGCATGGCCGGCGCCAGGAGCGACTCCACGTCCCCCTCCCAGATGAGACCGGCGGCGCCGTCCACCGGGAGCAGCACGGCGCCCCGAATCCCCGCCGCCACGTCGCGGCCACACTGGAACGGGACCGACGGATCGTCACGGCGGTGCAGCACCAGGGTCGGACACCTGACCCGGCCCAGGAGCGGGCGCGCGTCGAGCCGCCGCGACTCGCGGACGAGGTCGACCATGACCTCGGCGGGCGCCGACTCGCGGTACGCCGCCGCGAGCCAGCGCACAGCGGCGGCATCGGAGCCGGCCGCGCGCTCCCGCGCCAGCACCTCGGTGGCGAGCTCGAACCGCGTGCGCAGGAGCACCTCGATGGAGCTGCCGTAGTCGCCGGTCTCGGGAACGTGCCGAGCGCAGGCCCCGAACACCGCGAGCCGGGACACGCGCCGCGGACGCAGCGCGGCTGTGGCGATGCTCGCCGGCGCCGACGTCCCGGCGGACAGGATCGCGGTGTCGTCCAGGTCCAGCTCGTCCAGCAGGCGGTCGAACAGCGTCAGCTCGCCATCGATGGAGAAGTCGGCGCCGCCGCGGTCGGACAGGCCGCAGCCGGGACGATCCACGCGGATGACCATGAAGTGGCCGGCCAGAGCCTCGACCAGGCGGCGGTAGGGCGGATACCGCCAGAAGACGTCGAGGTGCTGGATGCGGCCGAGGTCGCAGAGCAGAGGAGTGCCGCGGCCGCCGGCCGTGGCGTAGGCGACCCGCCGCCCGCGATGATCGAAGAACCCGAGCTTCTGCCCTGCCGCCGCGCCCTCCCGGCGGCCACCGGTCATGTGGCCCGGCCGTCCGCGTCCACGGCGAGACGGTTGTGGACCGCCCACGCGGCGATGTGCGCGCGCGACCTGATGCCGAGCTTGGCCCTGACGTGCTCCATGTGCGCGTCCACGGTGCGCCGGCAGATGCCCAGCCGGCCGCCGATCTCGGCATTGGTCAGGCCGAGGGTCACCATCCGCACCACCTCCAGCTCGCGCCGGGACAACGCCGTCTCCACCGGTCCCGGCTCAGCCGCTCCGTCCGCGGCGAAGAACCGCACCAGCGCCCCCAGCACCGGCTCGGGATCTCCCTCGTAGAGGAGGTGGGCACGACCCGGCAGGCCGACGAACGCGGCGCCGGGGACCATGGATGCCAGGTGGCGCCCGAGGTGCGCCTGGACGACAGCATCGCCCTCCCGGTGGAGCACGAGCGTCGGCGCGCTCACGAGCGGGAGGTCCGCCCGAGCGTCGACGTGCCGGAGCCGCACCATGAGACGGGCCATCGTCGCGAGGTCCGCGCTCGCCTCCAGCGCGCTGGCCAGCCAGGCCGCGTCCACGGACTCCGAGCCGGCCGTGAGCGCGGCGGCCGCCACGGTGTAGATCGCGCTGGAGCCCGCGGTGATCAGGGCCTCGACCGCCGGCGCGGGCAGCGCCAGCCCGAGCAGCCGGCCGTCGGCGCTGGTGCCGAACAGCGCCAGGCGCGACACCCGGTCCGGGTGGCGGGCGGCGAACCGGACCGCGATCGGCCCGGCGTCGTCGGCAGCGACGATGGCGGCCCGATCCGAGCCGAGCGATCGGAGCAGCCGCTCCACGAGCTCGATCTCCGCCTCAGGGGCGAGATCGACGGTGCTGCGGTCGGACAGGCCGAAGCCGAGCCGGTCCCACCGCACGACAGTGAACTGCCTGGCCAGACGCTGGACGAAGCGCCGGTACGGGAGGTGCCGCCAGAAGGCCTCGAGGTGGTGCGCCCTGCCCACGTCCAGCAGCACCAGTGGGCCGCTGCCGCTGACCGCATACGCGACCCGGCTGCCGCGATGTGACAGGAATCGGATCGCCTGCTCCCGCGCATCGGCCCACCAGGCGCGGCCGGTCCGGCCCGTACTGCCCAGCCCCCCCGGCAATCGTGCCGAGCAGATGCCCACGTCTCAACATATGTCAACACAATTTGAACGTGCCGTAGGGATTTGTCTTACTTTCGCCGGGCAGCCCGGGCTCGACGGGCCTCAATTGGCTCCTCCCCCCTGGCCGGGGAGGTGGGTCGGCCACGACCCGGAGGGGGGTCGCTCAGATCGGCCTCGGAGATGAGCGCGCCCGGATCTGACGAAGCGACCCCTCCGGCCGCTGGGGCGGCCACCTCCGCCGAGATCCACCGACGCAGCGCAGCGAGGTCCTGGGGGGCGCGTACGCGGTGGATCTCGGC
>DASYBH010000057.1:0-4327 GCA_036500885.1 Candidatus Dormiibacterota bacterium | reverse complement strand
GCCCGGCCGCAGGGCGGTCACGTCGATGCGGGTGCGGACGTCGGCGGGCACCATCGCGTCCTGCGCACCGGACCGGCAGCGGCCGAAGTTGCACTCGACCTCACTGATCGCCAGCAGCACGTTCGGGTCGACGCCGGTGAGGCGGCCGGCGTCCTGCGCCACGGGAACCAGCGACGCCGGCGCGCCCCGCACCGCGCTCGGAGCCGGAGCCGGGTCGCCGGTCGACGTGCTCGTCGTGCCCAGCACCTGCGGGGCGATCGCGCCCATCAGCAACAGGAGCGCCAGGGCGATCACTCCGCCGAGGGTTCCCCTCCCACGTTTACCCACGTGGCGGAGAACATAGCACCCGGCGCTCCGGGCTCCCCTATCTTGTGGAGACGAATGCCAGACAAGCGCCGCGTCGATCCGATCAACGACCTCCGGCAGCGCCGGTACGAGGCCGCCCACGGCGACGCCGACGGCTTCCGCCGCCAGCACGCGAAGGGCAAGCTGACCGCTCGCGAGCGAATCCAGCGCCTCGTCGACCGCGACTCGTTCCAGGAGTTCGACCTGTTCGCTCGTCACCGATCGCAGCTCTTCGACCTGCCTCAGCGGCGGCCGTGGGGCGACGGAGTGGTGACCGGTATGGCGCGGATCGGCGGTCGCGACGTGATGCTCTTCAGCCATGACGCCGCGGCGTTCGGCGGCTCGCTCGGTGAGGTCTTCGCCGAGAAGGTCGTCAAGGTGATGGACCTGGCCTACCGCAACCGCGTCCCGATCATCGGGATCAACGACTCCGGCGGCGCCCGCATCCAGGAGGGCGTGGTCTCGCTGGCGGGCTACGCCGAGATCTTCTATCGCAACGTGGAGTCGAGTGGCGTGATCCCGCAGCTCAGCCTGATCCTCGGCGCCTGCACCGGTGGAGCGGTGTACTCACCCGCCATGACCGACTTCACGCTGATGGTGCACGGCGGATACATGTTCATCACCGGCCCCGAGGTCGTCCGGGTGACGACCGGCGAGGACGTCACGTTCGACGAGCTGGGCGGCGCCGAGGTGCACAACGTCAGGTCCGGCGTGGCACACTTCCTGGCCCAGACCGAGGACGAGTGCTTCGAGCAGACGCGCAGCCTGCTGTCGTACCTGCCCCAGCACTCGGGCGAGCAGCCGCCGGTGGCGACGAGCACGGACCCGCCGGACCGGGCCGACCCCGGTCTGGGCAGCCTGATCCCGGCCAGCCCGAAGGAGCCGTACGACATGAAGGAGGTCGTGCGCCGCGTGGTGGACGACGGGCAGTTTCTGGAGGTGCAGCCCTTCCACGCCATGAACCTCGTCGTCGGGTTCGCCAGGCTGGCCGGGCATCCGGTCGGCGTGGTGGCCAACCAGCCCAAGGTGATGGCCGGCGCCCTGGACATCGACGCCTCCGTCAAGGGGGCGCGGTTCGTGCGCTTCTGCGACGCGTTCAACATCCCGCTGGTCGTGTTCGAGGACGTGCCCGGGTTCCTCCCCGGCACGCACCAGGAGCACGGCGGCATCATCCGTCACGGGGCGAAGCTGCTCTACGCGTTCTGCGAGGCCACGGTGCCCAAGCTGACGGTCATCACGCGCAAGGCATACGGTGGCGCCTACTGCGTGATGTGCTCCAAGCACATCCGGGCCGACTACAACGCGGCATGGCCGACCGCGGAGGTGGCGGTGATGGGGCCGGACGCGGCCGTCAACGTGATCTTCCGGCGCCAGCTCGAGGCGGCGCCGGACCCGGCCGCTCGGCGGGCGGAGCTGGTGACGGACTACAGCGAGCGCTTCGCCAACCCGTACGTGGCGGCCGAGCGCGGCTACCTGGACGAGGTGATCGAGCCCGCCGCCACCCGGCCGGCCCTCGTGCGAGCACTGCGGATCGCCCAGCGCAAGGAGCGCCGGCGCGCCCCGCGCTGGCACGGGAACATCCCGCTATAGATGCAAGGGGCTTGTTCCCCTTGCCCGTCCGCAGGAGGTGCGAACGCGCGATTTGCCTTCGCGCGGCGCGGTGGCGTACGACCATGGGAGACGCCCGACGAGCGTCTCCACGAGCATGGAACGCACAGCAGCGAGGGCGTCGTGAGCCCCGGCAGACCCCGCCGTCGCGCCCGACCCCTCAGGGTGGCGGACGACCGGCTGCGCACCGTCCTGGACGGGGTGGGCGACGCGATCCTCATACGCCAGCTGCCCGAGGACGTCATCACCTTCTGGAACCAGGGGGCCGCCGAGACGTACGGCTGGAGCGCAAGCGAGGTCCGCGGCAAGGTCGCCCACGCGCTGCTGCAGACGAGCTTCCCGGTGCCGGTGGAGACGATCATGTGCAGGCTGCGGCAGACGGGCCACTGGCGAGGCCAGCTCCGCCAGCGTCGCCGGGGCGGCATGGAGGCTGTGGTCGAGAGCCGCTGGACGCTGCTGCCCGGCGCCGTGCCCGAGCAGCTGATGGAGGTCGACCGCGACGTCACCAGGCCCGCCGCGATGGAGATCGCGCTGCGCGAGGTCGAGCAGCACCTGCGCAGCGTCTTCGACCACTCGCCGCTCGGCATCTGCACCGTCGCCCTGGACGGACGCGTGCTCACCGCCAATCCCACGCTCCACCGCATGCTGAGGATGGAGGCGGGCGGCGCACAGACGCATGCATTCGCCGGCATCGTCCACGTGGACGACGGGGCCGCGGTGCGGGCCATGTTCGCCCGGACGGCGACGGGCGGCGCGCAGCCGGTCGCCGTGGAGGCACGACTCCGGCGGGCGGACGGGAGCGTTCTCTGGGCCCGGCTCTCGGCGTCGGTCGTGACGGACCCCTCGGGAGGCCCGCGCTTCCACGTGGCGATGGTGGAGGACATCGACGAGCGGCGCCAGGTGGACGCGGCGATGGAGCGGGTCAACGCGAGGCTGGAGGCGCTGAACCGCGACAAGGGGCGCCTGCTGTCCGAGGTGAGCCACGAGTTCCGCACCGCCCTCACCAGCATCCAGGGCTTCAGTGAGCTCCTCCGCGACCAGGACCTGGGCCCGCAGGAGGTGAGAGAGCTGGCGCGGGACATCAACGGCGAAGCGCTCCGTCTGGACCGGCTCATCGAGGACCTGCTGGACCTGGACCGGATGGAGAGCGGCGCGGCGCCCCTGCACCGTCAACCGGTCGAGGTCAACCCGGTGGTCACCGCGCTCGCCGACCGCATGCGGCGCACCGCGCCCGATCACCCGGTGGTGCTGAGGCTGGCCGAGGGCCTGCCGGCAATCCAGGCGGAGCCCGACCGGCTCACGCAGGTCTTCACCAACCTGCTTTCCAACGCGGTCAAGTACAGCCCCGCCGGATCGCCGATCGAGGTCTCGTCGGAGCTGATCGGGGATCGGGTGCGCGTCACCGTCCGGGACGGCGGCCCGGGCATCCCGGCCGACTGGCTCGAGCGGGTCTTCGACCGCTACACGCGGCTGGAGCGCGACTCCCGGGTGGAGGGCACCGGCCTGGGCCTGCCCATCGTTCGTCAGATCGTCCAGATGCACGGGGGAAGCGTGTCCGCGGAGAACGCCGCCGGCGGCGGCGCGCTGATCACGGTGGAGCTGCCGGTCTCGGGAGGTCCAGAGGTCCCGGGGGATGCCGGTGCGAATCGTGTTCTGTGAGGACGAGCCCATCATCCGGAAGCTGATCGGGCTGTCGCTCCGGGGGACGCCTCACGAGTTCCGCATGGCCGCCGGGGGCAGCGAGGCGCTCGACCTGGTCAGGCGGTGGCGCCCGGACGTGCTGATCACCGACGTCGCCATGCCGGGGATGGACGGTCTCCAGCTCGCCGCGGCGGTGCGTGCGGACGGGGCGCTGCGGAACCTCCGCATCGTCTTCATGACCGCCTCGGTCCGGCGTGAGGCCGCCCAGGCGGAGGAGGCCGGCGGCCGCGCGGCCGGCCACCTGCGCAAGCCGTTCGGGCCGGCGGCGCTGCGCGCCCTGCTCGCCGCGCTCGACGAACGCGGCTGAGCCGACTCCTCAACAACCGGCTGGCGCCGACTCGGACAGGAGGTCGCGGATCATGACCATGGCGTGCAGGTCGTTGAGCAGCTGGTGCTCCGGCGGCAGGGCGGCGGCATCGTACGCCACCCAGAGCAGGACGCTCGTCAGGCTCTCTGGCGCCATGCCGATCGGGCCCAGCCGGAAGCGGTCGTCGATCTCCAGCGGAAGGCCCGCGCGCACCGCCGCCGCCTCGCGGGGCGGCTGCCAGCCCAGGGCCAGCCACCAGCCGGAGGCATCGGGACGCAGCAGGTAGCCGAGCCAGGGACCGGCCGAGCGGTCCCGGTCCAGCATGGCGCCCCCAGGCGGTCCACCCTCCGCGTGCGCCGGCCGGCG
>DASYBH010000056.1:0-9090 GCA_036500885.1 Candidatus Dormiibacterota bacterium | reverse complement strand
CGGCGTCAGGCCCGGCCCCTCGACGACCAGGTCGTGGGTCCCGAGGTCGGCGGCCGTCGCGCCCGCGCCGGAGATGGCGCCGATGCGCGCGTGCGCGTGGGGCGAGCGGACGAAGGCCACCTCCAGCGCGCCGGCGGGCTCGCGGTCGGCCAGGTAGGCGCCGCGCCCCTGGACCAGCCGCGCCCGGTCCGCTGCTCGCCGGGATCCACCGCGTACGCGCCCCTCAAGACAACGCTGCGCTCCGCGGTGGATCCCGGCGGTCGCGCCCTGCCGGCCCCCCTGGGCCCGGTGGACGGCCTCCACGATCGGCGTGTAGCCCGTGCAGCGGCACAGGTTGCCGCCCAGGGCCTCGCGCAGCTCATCTGGCGAGCGGCGGCGGCCGTCGCGCAGCAGCGCCTCGGCGGCAGCCACGAAGCCCGGCGTGCAGAAGCCGCACTGGACGCCGCCCGCCGCGAGCAGCTCCCCCTGGAGCGCGGACAGGCCGCCGCCGGCGCCGGCCAGGCCCTCCACGGTGGTGACCTCGGCGCCGTCCGCCTGCACCGCCAGCGTCAGGCACGAGCGGGCGGCCTCTCCGTCCAGCAGCACCGTGCAGGCGCCGCACACGCCGTGCTCGCAGCCGAGGTGCGTGCCGGTCAGGCGGAGCCGCTCCCGGAGGAGGTCGGCCAGGGTGAGCCTCGGCTCCACCTCGCCCTCCCACCCGCCGCCGTTGACCGTCAGGCGCAGCCTCACGCTGCCATTCTCGCGGCGATGGCGCGCTCGACGAGGCGCCCGCCAACCCGGCGCCGGTACGCCGCGCTGGCGTGGGCGTCGCCGGTGGCCTCGATCTCGGCCTCCGCGAGCGCGCGCAGCTCGGAGCCGGCCGCGCCACCCTGGCGGAGGTATGCCTCACAGCCGGCCAGCCGCTGAGGCCGCCCGCCGGTGGCGAACGCCACCACCCGGCCGGCGTGGCACGCGGCCCCGACCAGCGCGAAGTCGCCCGGCCGGCGCTCGACCTCCAGGAATCCGAACGGGCCGGCCGCATCCCGGAGAGCGACCGCCACGAGGAGCTCGTCCGGCTCCAGCGCCGTCGTCAGCGGGCCGAGCGCGAACTCCTCGGCCCGGATCGTCCGCCGGCCGCGCACGGAGGCGACCTCCAGGTCGGCGTCGAGCAGGACCGCCAGCGCCGGCCACTCGGCGGCGGGGTCCATGTGGGCCAGCGAGCCGCCGACGGTCCCGCGGCTGCGGATCGCGAGGTGGCCGACGTGCGGCAGCGCCGCCGCGATGACGCCGGGCAGCCCGCGCGTGCGCTCCAGCTCCGCCTCGCGGGTCATGGCCCCCACGCGCAGCGCGCCGCCGGCCACGTGGACGCCGCGCAGCTCCGGCACCCGCTGGAGGTCGACCAGCAGCGCGGGCCGGGCCAGGCGCATGGCCAGCAGCGGCACCAGGCTCTGGCCGCCGGCGAGCGGCCGCGCCTCGTCGCCCGCCTCGGCCAGGATGGCGAGGGTCTCGGCCAGTGACTCCGGGCGCCGGTAGGCGAACGGCGGGGGCTTCACGCCCGCTCCGCCGCGGGCAGCACCTCGTCGCGAAGGACGCGCAGGCGCTCACGGCGGCCGCCGCCCAGCAGCGGGAAGATGCAGCCGTCGATCCCGGTCCGCAGCAGGCCCACCAGCCGGCGGGCGCACTCCTCCGGCGTGCCGGCCACCGCGAGGGCCTCTGTCAGGCCGTCGCTGACCGCGTGACGATGGCCGGCGTGGGTGGACAGGTGCTCGCCGTAGTCGTATTCGTCGCGGGCCCGCTCGATCTCTGCACGGAACGGCTCCAGGCCGGCGGGCAGCTCGGTGAAGCCGGCGATCAGCCGCGCCTCCGTCGTGGCCCAGGAGCGCACGTCGTCCAGGGCGGCTGCCCGGTCCTCCCGCGCCGAGGTGGTCGTCACCAGCCTGACCTGGATCTCCTCGCGGCGCCGGCCCGCCTCGTGCAGGCCGCCGGCCACCCAGGCCACCTGGCGCCGCACGTGCGCCTCGCTGGCCGGGCCCATCAGGATCACGCCGTCCGCGAGCCGGCCAGCCAGCGTGCACATCCGCCGCTGGCTGGCGGCGAGCCACACCGGGACCCGACCCGGCGAGTGTGGCAGCCGGTAACCCCGGCCCTCCCACCGGCCCTCGTCCCCCCGGAGCACCGCCAGGAAGAACCTGAGCGCCGCCTCGACCTGGTCCACCCGCGCCGGCCGCCAGCCGACGCCGTAGACCGCCGAGTCGCCCGCGCCCAGGCCCAGGGCCGCCCGTCCGCCCGACAGCTCGGCAACCGCGGCGATGGCGCCCGCGGTCACTGTCGGGTGCCTGGTCAGGGGATTGGTCACGCCAGTGGCCAGGAGCATGCGCGACGTCCGTTGAGCGGCGAGCAGCAGCCCGGCGTAGACGTCCTTCATGGCCAGCTGGGAATCGATGAGCCAGAGCTCGTCAACGCCCTCCGCCTCCAGCTCCCCGGCCAGGTCCGCCCAGCTGGCCAGGCTCTGGCGAGGGCTGATGCCGATGCTGACCGCAAGGGGCACCACGTCAGTGTAGGGCGACATCCAGCGGCCCGCGGAGGCGCCTCGGAGGGGCCGATCGTCGATTTTACTTGACATTGTTTGCGGAATTCTTACCGAGCCCTTACAGTCCCCTTGGGAGAGAGGCTGACATTTGGCAGGCTCAAAGCTCGACAATTCCGCTGCGGCGATGCGTCGCCGTGCACAGCAGCAGCTAGAGGAATCGCCGATGAGCACGAGAGAGGTCCTGGACCAGGAATTGACGACCGACGAGGACGTGCGGGTCCTGTTCGTGGAGGACGACCCCGAGGTCGCCCAGATGTACAGGATGAAGCTGGAGCTGGACGGGTACGCCGTGGACGTGGCCATGGACGGCGTTCAGGCGGTCGAGATGGCGACCGGCAACCCGCCGGACATCATCTTCCTGGACATCCGGCTGCCCAAGATGGACGGGTTCCGGGTCCTGGAGATCCTGCGCGATGACGACCGCACCCGGGACATCCCGGTGGTCATCCTGTCCAACTACAGCGAACGCGACCTGGTCAACCGCGGCCTCAGGATGGGCGCGCTGGACTACCTGATCAAGTCGCAGACGACGCCCGCCAGGGTGGCGGACGGCGTCGCGAACTGGCTCAAGAACTGAGGACCCATCCCCCAGAGCGTCCGGAGGGTGGGGGATGCTGGAAGGGGGGCCCGGCCCCCCTTGCCTCTCAAACGCCCGCGCTGGCGGAGGGCCAGAGGACCTTGTAGTGGTGCTCGGTCCCGACCGACTTCTGCTCGATCGCCCGTTCGATCGTGGCCGCGTCGACGGGGATGGCGCTCTCGAAGCTGATGCACGCCTGGTTCTCCGGGATGCGCACCAGGTCGACCGCCATGGCCCCCGGCAGGCTCTCCAGCGCCTCGCGAATGCGCGCCTCACACCTGCCGCACGTCACGTCCTGTACCGCGAACTCGTACCGACGCATGTCAGCTCCCCTTGTCCACCGTAGATGGTGCGGCCCACGCTGTGTTATATCGTGGAACTCACCGGAGAGACTAGCACTGATTCACCACAGCTGAACGGTCGTCGCACCGGTGTCACCGCGGGTGCTACGGTGCGAAATGGCAGCACATGGGCCCCCAGCGTGACCTGATCCTCGTCGTCGACGACGATCCCAAGATCGTCGCCCTGGTTCGCGCGTACCTGCTGCGGGCCGGCTTCGAGGTGCTCACCGCCGGAGACGGCCGGACGGCGCTGCGGCTGATCCGCGAGCGCCGGCCGCGGCTGGTGGTGCTCGACCTGATGCTGCCGGAGCTGGACGGCATGGCCGTCACCCGCGAGGTCCGGCGGGACATGGACGTGCCGATCCTGATGCTGACCGCGAGAGGCTCCCTGCCCGATCGCATCCGTGGTCTGGGCGAGGGCGCTGACGACTACCTGGCGAAGCCCTTCGCGCCGTCCGAGGTCGTGGCTCGGGTGCAGGCCATCCTGCGGCGGGTGCCGCGAGACGAACGCGTGCGGCGCCACGCCGACCTGGAGATCGACGTCGACCGCTGCCAGGTGCTCCAGGCCGGCGAGGTGGTCGACCTCTCGCCGCTGGAGTTCCGGCTGCTGGCCGCGCTGGTCGAGGCCGAGGGTCGCGTGCTCTCGCGGGACCGGCTGCTGGACGTGCTCAGCGGGCCCCATTCCGACGGCGTGCTGGAGCGCAGCGTCGACGTCTACGTGGGCCGTCTTCGCTCCAAGCTGGGCGACGACCCCGAGCGCCCGCGATACATCGCGACGGTGCGAGGCACGGGCTACCGGACCGCACGGGTCACGTGAACCGGCTGGCGGCGCGCCTCGCCCTGGCCGCGCTCGCCGTGGCCCTGGTCGCCATCGGCACGATCACGACCGGCGTGCTGGTCGTCGGCGCCTACGTCTTCCAGGAGCTGATGACGGCACAGGGCGAGACCACGGCGGCCGTGGAGTCCATGTGGCGGCAGTCGGTCGTGACCGTAGTCGGAGTGGCCGCGGCGATGGCCGCCGTCCTCTCGGTCGGCCTGGGCGTGTTCCTGGCCTGGCGTCTGAGCCGGCCCCTGCGCCGGCTGGGCGGCGCAGCGCGGCAGGTGGCCCGCGGCGACTACGGCGCCCGCGTCGCGCGGGAGGGTCCGCGGGAGCTGATCTCGGTGGCGGACTCCTTCAACCAGATGGCGGAGGCGCTGGAGGCGCAGGAGCGGCAGCGGGCCGAGATGGTCACCAACTTCGCGCACGAGCTGCGCACGCCGCTCACCAACCTGCGGGGCTACCTGGAGGCGATGCGCGACGGCGTGATGGCGCCGAGCGCCGAGGTGTTCGAGTCGCTGCGCGAGGAGGTGGACCGCCTGGAGCGGCTGTCCCGCGCGCTCGACTCGCTCAGCGGGGACCAGCCCGCCGCGCCCGTCGAGGTGGACATGGCGCTGGCCATCAGGACCGCGGCGGACCTGGCCCGGCCGGGTTTCGAGCGCGTGGGTCTGCGCCTCCGGGTCGCGGTGCCGCCGGGCGGCCATCTGAGGGCGCGCGCGGTGCCGGACCACCTGAGCCAGGTGCTGGCCAACCTGCTGCTGAACGCCCAGCGATACACGCCGCGCGGTGGCATCGTCACGGTCACTGGGACGGCGGAGGTGGACAGCGTGCTCGTCAGTGTGAGCAATGCCGCCGAGATCCCGGCGGCGGACCTGCCGCACGTGTTCGAGCGCTTCTACCGCGTGGACAAGTCGAGGGACCGCGCACGGGGTGGCGCCGGCATCGGGCTGGCGATCGTGAAGGAGCTGGTCGAGCAGGCCGGCGGCCGCGTGGGCGCGGAGTCGGCCCGCGGCGCCACGCGGTTCTGGTTCAGCCTCCCGTCAGCCCTGAGCATTAACGGCCAGGATTGACACTCCGGCCCAGCCGAGCAATCCTGCACGCGCTGCCTCCCCCCAAGGGTGGGTGGGGGGTCAGCGGGTGGGGGTCGCGAAACCTGCTCTCTCGGGCGCCACGGGCGATCGCCGGCGCCGGCCCCGTCACCGGGCCTCTCGTGCCACCTCACGGACCAGCAGCTCCAGTGAGTCCACCAGCCTCGGCCCCGGCCGGTTGAAGTAGGCCGAGCCGTCGAACACGGCGATGCGGCGGGCGCCGCAGCCCGCGATGCGCTCGCCCATGCGCTCGACCTCCCGCCGTGCGCTGACCTCGTCGAGCCCGCACGGCGCCACCAGCAGGATCTCGGGCGCCGCCTCGCGCACCGCATCCCAGGTCACCGGGGCGCTGGGCCGCCCCGCCGTCGCCAGCGGGTCCTCGATGCCCGCCAGCCTGAGCAGGTCCGCGGTCCAGTGGCCGGCCGGAAAGGGCGGGTCCAGCCACTCCAGGAACACGCCGCGAACACGCGGGCCGGCGGCGCTCGCCGCCGCGATCCGGCGTCGAAGCCCGGCCAGCAGCGGCCCACCGTCCACACCGCAGGCCGACGCCAGCTCCGCCATGTCGCGCAGCACGTCCTCCAGTGAGTGCGGGTGCTGGCGGAGGACGCGGATCCCGGGCAGCCGCACATCGTCGGCAGACACCGCGCACACGTCGCACACGTCCTGGGCGACGACCAGGTCCGGCTCCAGCACGCGGATCGCCTCCAGGTCGACGGAGTACAGGGGCCGGCCCTCGGCCAGGGCGCTGCCCACGCTGGCGTCGATCCCGCCGCCGTCCAGGCCCTCCAGATCCAGGTTCGACCGGGTCACCCGGGGCAGCCCTCGCGCGGCGGGCGGATGGTCGCACTCGTGCGTGACGCCGGCCACCTGGGCGCCCAGACCCAGCGCGAACAGCGCCTCGGTCGTGCCCGGCACCAGCGACACGACGCGCATCACAGCGACAGGATGGCGCGGCTGAGCTCGCCCGGCCGCTCCAGCTCGACCTGGTGGCCCGACCCGGGCACCACCTCCAGCCGGGCGCCCGCGATCGCCCCCGCGATGATCTCGCCGGCGCGTGGTGGACAGAGGGCGTCCAGCTCGCCGGCGACCACGAGCGTCGGCGCCCGCACCCGGCCGAGGTCGCCGTCGAGCGGCTCTGTGTGCAGCCTCGCCATCGCCCGGCAGGCGTTGGCGAACCCACGAGGATCGTCCGTGGACTGGCGCCGGATGGCCAGGTGGTCGGCGAGCTCCGCCGGGGCTCCGGCGAGCTGCTCGCGCGTGTCCTGCTCCAGCACCGGTTGCAGCCGGCCCTCGTCCGCCAGCCGGGCGCGCTCCTCGTACCACGGAGCGGCGGCCCGACCGACCCGGCTGGACGTCGCCACCGGCAGCAGCCGGCCGGCGCGCTCAGGATGATCGATGGCGGTCCGCATGACGATCGTGCCACCCAGCGAGAAGCCGCAGAGGTCCGCGCGCTCCAGTCCCAGTGCGTCGAGCAGAGCAACCAGGTCGCCCGAGAGCTGGGCGAGCGTGCCGTTCGGGGCGCCCAGCGACGTCTGGCCGTGCCCACGCAGGTCGTACGCGATCACGCGCCGCCGAACCGCCAGCCAGGGCAGCACCTTGCGCCAGGCCCGATGATCATCCGCCAGCCCGTGCACCAGCACCAGCGGCTCACCTCGCCCCCACTCGAACCAGGCGACCTCGATGTCGTTGCACACGGCCCGCACTTGCCTAGATTGTCGCTCCGCGCGTCCCGGCGCGCATGCGTCAAATCGCGGCCGCCCGCTCTCGCAGCGAGCGGCGGTCGACCTTGCCGGGGCCGGAGAGCGGCAGCTCGTCCAGGAGCTCGACGAACTCCGGCCACTTGTAGCGGGCCAGGCCCAGCGCTGCCAGGTGCACCCGCAGGTCGTCCAGCCCCAGGCGCCGGCGGACGACGACGAACGCCTGCACCCGCTCGCCGAGCTCGCGGTCCGGCCGGCCCACGATGCAGGCGTCCAGAACCTCAGGGTGTGAGCGCAGCGCGTTCTCGACCTCGAAGGGGTTGACGTTCGTGCCGCCGCGGATGACGACGTCCTTCAGCCGGCCCGACACACGCAGGTATCCCTCGGCGTCGATGGCGCCCAGGTCGCCCATGTGCACCCAGCCGTCGTCCGCGTAGGGTCCTCGATCCTCTCCCCAGTACCGCTCCTGCACCGTCGGCCCTCGCATGCAGATCTCGCCCTCCGGCGTGATCATCGCCTCGGCGCAGTCGTGCACGCGGCCGACGGTCGTCCACCGCTTCTCCGCCGGGTCGCTGGGCGAGCCGACCGCCAGCTGGCCGCCGTCCATCGAGCCGTAGAAGATGCAGACTCGCGAGCCCGTCCGCTCCTCCCACGCGCGCGCCACGGCGGGGGGCATGGGCGCCCCGGCCACGGCGGTGCACCGGGCCGCACCCAGGTCAGCTGTGCCGAGCGCGGGCGATTCGAGCATCCGGATCACGTTCGTGGGCACCCCGACCAGCAGCGTCGAGCGCGTCCCGCCGGCGACATCGAGCGTGTGCTCGGGCGTGAAGCGCGGCTCGCGCAGCATCACGAGCGCGGCCCCCACCCGCAGGCAGTACAGGCACATCCCGCCGATGCCCTGCATCAGGGGTGAGATCACCAGCACGCGGTCGTCCGGGGTCACCTCCAGGCGCGAGGTGAACGCCTCGAACGTGGCCTGCTTGAGACCGGCGTGCAGCGACGCCAGCTTGGGCATGCCCGTCGTGCCGGAGGTCAATGCGATCTCGACGACCCGGCGTGGATCGGGCGGCGGCGGCTCCACCCGGCCCGCGTACGGCGCCGCACAGAGCGCCTCGGCCTCCGGCGGAGCCACCACCAGCCGGGCGCCGGTGCGCTCGAGCGCCCACGTTCTCTCGGCGGTGCCGAGGTTCAGCGGCAGCGGCATGACGACGGCGCCCAGCAGGGGAATGGCGAGCTCCAGCGCCACGTGCTCCCACACGTTGGGCAGCGAGACGGCGACCACGTCGCCCTCCCCCACACCGCGCTCTCGCAGGGCGGTCGCGGCCGCATGGACTCGCTCGCGCAGCTCGGCGAACGTGACGATGCGTCCAGCGTCGAGCACCGCTGGCGCGGTCGCCCGCGCGGCGACGTTCGCCTCGAGGTACGAGATCGGCACGTGAGGGGTGGGCACCGGCAGTCCGGGTTCCCCACCCTGACCCTCCCCCCGCGGGGGGAGGGTCAGCTGAAGGGTTTCTCTCCTACTTGCCCGGCGCCGAGCCCGCGGGAGCGGAGCCGGCCGGCTCCTTCCGCCGCGGCTTCGTGTTGAAGGTGAAGCCGCCCTCCGGATCGACGTCGATCTCGACCGAGTCGCCGCGGCTGAACTTGCCGCGCAGCAGCTCCTCCGAGAGCTGGTCCTCGATGCGGTTGGTGATCACCCGACGCAGCGGGCGGGCGCCGAACTGCTTGTCGAAGCCCTCCTCGCCTAGCTTGTCCTTGGCCTGGTCGGTGATCGTGATGGTGACGTCCTGCTCCGCCAGGTGCTTCTGCAGGCGCATGACCAGCAGGTCGACGATCTGGCGCACCTGGGCTGGCGTCAGCGGCTTGAAGGTGACGATCGCGTCCACGCGGTTCAGGAACTCAGGCCGGAACATGCGCTTCAGCTCTTCGTCGATCTTCTGCTTGGTGTTCTGGTGCCTGCGCTCGACCTCGTCCTTCTCATCCACGACCGCCGGCTGGAACCCA
>DASYBH010000055.1:0-7734 GCA_036500885.1 Candidatus Dormiibacterota bacterium | reverse complement strand
ACGACCGCGCGTGCAGAGAGGGGCCGGTGTATCGCGCCGACGCGGTCAGGTGGACCGAGCTGCCGTCCCGTCTGCACTACGCTCTGGAGACGTGAGCGTCTTCGTCGGCGGCGTCGGCCTGAAGACGCCCGTCATGGCCGCCTCCGGCACGTTCGGATACGGCACGGAGGTGCCGCTCTGCGACCGCACGTGCCTCGGCGGCATGGTCTCCAAGGGCATCTTCCTGCGTCCCCGGCCTGGCACCCCGGCGCCGCGGATCGTCGAGACGCCCAGCGGCATGCTGAACGCGATCGGGCTGCAGGGGCCGGGCGTCGACGCGCTGATCCGCGACTATGCGCCGCTCTGGGCGAACTGGGACTTTCCCGTGCTGGTCAACGTCAACGGCGAGACCGTCGAGGAGTACGGCGAGCTCGCCGCCCGGCTCGACGGCGTGCCCGGAGTCGCCGGCGTCGAGGTCAACATCTCGTGCCCCAACGTCCGCGAGGGCGGCATGTTCTTCGGCAACGACCCGAGCGCCGCGGCGGCGGTCACCGCGGCCGTGCGCCGGCGAACGCGACTGCCGGTGTGGGTCAAGCTGACGCCGGCCGTGACGGACATCGCCGTGGTGGCGCGGGCCTGCGAGCAGGCCGGGGCGGACGCGCTCAGCGCGGTGAACACGTTCGTCGGCATGTCGTTCGACCTGGGCACCGGGCGACCCCGGCTGGCATTCGGCACCGGTGGACTGTCGGGCCCGGCCATCCGGCCGCTGGCGGTCCACCTCGCCCACCGGACGGCACGGGCCGTATCCATCCCCGTCGTCGGCATCGGCGGCATCGCCACGGCCGCCGACGCCATGGAGTTCCTGCTCGCGGGGTGCCGTGCCGTCCAGGTCGGAACGGCCACCTTCGTGGACCCCAACGCGATCGGGAAGGTGGTCGAGGGCCTGCGCCGCTACGACCACCTGACGGCCCCGACCGACTGACCCGTCTCGGCTACGCGGGGATCAGTTCCCGCACCAGTGACTGTTCCTGGAGCAGCTCGTCCGTCGTGGCCTTCAGCAGCTCCTGGGCGCGAGCATCGTGCTGGATGCCCTGCACCACCTGCCAGCCGGAGCCGTCGGAGGCGACGGGGAAACCGAACTGCAGGCCCTCCGGCACGCCGTACTCGCCGCGGCTGACGACCGCCAGGGACGTCCAGTCTCCGGACGCCGTCCCGAACGCGATCGCGTTGACGGAGTCGACGACGGCCGACGCCGCCGAACCGGCCGACGACAGCTTGCGCGCGGCGATGATCGCGGCGCCACGCTTCTGGACGGTCGAGATGAACTCGCCGCGGAGCCACGCATCGTCAGGGATGACCTCGGGCGCCGGACGGCCGCCGATCCTGGCGTTGACCGCGTCGGGATACTGCGTGGCCGAGTGGTTGCCCCAGATGGCCATGTTCGTCACCTGGGACACCGGCACCCCCGCCCGCTTCGCGAGCTGGGCCTTCGCACGGTTCTCGTCCAGGCGGGTCATGGCGAACCAGCGCTCGGCCGGCACGTCCGGCGCGTTGGCCCTGGCGATGAGGCAGTTCGTGTTGCACGGGTTGCCGACCACGAGGATGCGCACGTCGGACGCTGCCCTGGCCGCGATCGCCCTGCCCTGCGGACCGAAGATGCCGCCGTTGGCGGCCAGCAGGTCACCGCGCTCCATGCCCTCCTTGCGGGGCATCGCGCCGACCAGCAGCGCCCAGGACGTGCCGTCGAAGGCGACCTCGGCCTCCGCGGTCACCACCATGTCCGCGAGCAGCGGGAACGCGCAGTCCTCCAGCTCCATCGCCACGCCCTGCAGCGCCGGCAGCGCCGGCTCGATGTCGAGCAGGCGCAGAACGACCGGCGTCTCGGGCCCCAGGAGCTGTCCGGACGCGATCCGAAAGAGCAGCGCATAGCCGACCTGACCGGCCGCACCAGTGACGGTGACGTGGACCGGCGGGCGCCGGGTGCCGCTCGTCTGAGCCATAGGTGACCTCCTCGGAGTTCGTCGATATGTCGGAAGGTGTCTCGGTGACCGGCCCGAAGTCTACGCCGGAGCCGGTACGGGTCGGGCCGGACGCCGACCTGATGTCGGGAGAACGCTTCCAATAAGCTTGACGAAATGAGGTATCCGTGCTCGCTCTGAGGTGGCACGGCCGCGGGGACGTTCGTCTGGACGACATCGAGCCACCGCCCCCGCCCGGTCCTGGCGAGGTGCAGGTCCGGGTCCGCTACTGCGGCATCTGCGGGACCGACGTGGAGGAGTTCCGCAGCGGTCCGCTGTTCATCCCAACCGCCCCGCATCCCCTGACGGGCCGCATGGCGCCGCTCACGCTCGGGCACGAGGTCTGCGGCGTCGTGGTCCAGGTGGGCGCCGGCGTCGCTGATCCGCGCCCTGGGCAGCGCGTCGCGTTGAACCCGATGCTCTCCTGCGGTAGCTGCTACTGGTGCGTTCGCCACCAGGTCAATCGGTGCGAGCGGGCGGCTCTGTTCGGGCTGATGGCCGACGGCGGGATGGCCGAGCGCTGCAACGTGCCGGCTGCCGCGACCGTGCCCCTGCCGGACGGCGTTTCGGACACCTCGGGCGCAATGATGGAGGTGCTGGCGGTCGCGGTGCGTGCGCTGCGCCGGGGCCGGTTCCAGCTCGGTGAGCGTGTATGCGTGCTGGGTGGCGGCGGCACCGGACTGATGGTCGGCCAGGCGGCGCGGGCCTCCGGCGCCGCCGACGTCGGGCTGATCGAGCCCTCCGCCGAACGCCGGCAGGTCGGCGGTGAGGTCGGCATGGACTGGGTCGAGCAGGCGCCGCCCACCGGCGTGGAGGCCGACCTGGTGCTGGAGTGCTCGGGCAACCCGGACGCGATCGCCGACGCGGTGCAGGTGTGCCGGCGCGGAGGACGGGTCGTGCTGGTCGGCGTCTACGAGCGGGCGGTCGGCTTCGACTTCCTGCCGCTGGTGGCGAGCGAGCGCGAGCTCATCGGCTCGCTGGGCCACGTGTACGACGAGGACTTCCCCACCGCGCTGGCACTGCTTGGCGGCGGCCAGATCTGGGTCGAACCCCTGGTCAGCGACCGCGTCCCGCTCCACCGGGCGCTCGACGACGGTCTGCTCGCCCTGGCGAGGGAGCCGTCCCAGCACCTGAAGATCCTGGTCGAGCCCGCCGCCTGAGATTCAGCACTCATCTATGCCTCGCCGGCCGCCTTCGCGAACCGCCCGATGACGTAGGGCCAGCCGTTCAGGTACCGCGTTCGCTCGCGCTCGGCGTTGTCCGCCAGGTGCTCCCAGCCGCGGTGCTCCAGGTCCACCCGCGTGCTGGTCGCGTCCTCGGCGAAGAAGCGCACCTCGATCTCGGTCTCCGCACCCTCTCCTCGCGTGCGGTTCCAGGTGAAGACCACCCGGTGGGGCGGCTCCCAGGCCATCACCCGGCCCCAGTCGGCTGTCTGTCCACCGCGCGTGCGCTCGTAGATCCTGCCGCCCAGCCGGCCCTCGAACACCACGCCCTCCACGTCGCCGATGAGGTGGTGGGTCTCCACCGGCCACCAGCTGCCGATGTTGCGCGTGAAGAACTCGAACGCCGCCTCGATCGGCCGGCGGACCCGGACGGACTGACGAACCGGCTCGAGCAGGCCACCCGTCCAGGGCTGCTGCTGCGCCACGCCGGACAGGATAACCTGCTGTCAGCCCGGGGGGTCGCCACCGGCGGCCTCGGCCGCCTGGACGTAGCGCAGCAGCGCCCCCTGCCAGAACGCCTCCACATAGGCGCGCAGCAGGGCCAGGCCGCTCGGGTCGATCGCGTAGATCCGGCGGGTGCCCTCCTGGCGATCGACGACCAGGCCCGCGTCCTTCAGCACCTTCAGGTGCTGGGAGACCGCCGGGCGGCTGACCGGGAGGTCCCTGGCGATCTCGACCACCGGCAGCGGGCCGGCGCTCAGCCGTTCGAGGACCGTGCGTCGCGTGCGATCGCCCAGCGCGTCCAGCACGGCATCGTACTGCGACATCTCTGTAAGCGGTAGCTTACGACTGAAGAGGGCGGAGTGACAGCCGATCTGCGACCCACCCGCGGGGCGGCGCGGACCGACCCTGCCCGGTCCAGAACGTGCACCTATAGTTAGCCGCGTTGAGCAGTGGGCCCAGGCCGTTCATCGCCTCTCCGCACCTCATCGGCCTGCTGATCGTCACCGCTCGGCTGATCCAGGAGCAGGTCGCGATCAAGCTCTCTCCCCTCGGGATCAGCTACGCGCAGGCCGCCGCCATGGTCCGTCTGTACCGCTCGGCCACGGGCGCCGTACCGCAGACGGACATGATCGAGTCGCTGGCCGTCAGCCGCGCCTCCGGAACCCTGGTGCTGAGCCAGCTGGAGGCCAGAGGTCTGGTCAGCCGGACCGCGGACCCGGGCGACGCCCGCCGGCTGGTCATCGAGCTGACGGAAGCCGGCCGGGATCTCGAGCTGCCGCTGCACGCGGTGCTGGAAGAGGTGGAGTCGGTCATCCGGCGCTCGCTGGACCCCGTAGAGGTGGCCGGCAGCTTCGACGTGATACGCCGGATGTTCGACGACATCAAACTGTACCGGCACGCGCGCGCCTGAACCCGCTACGCAGTATCGTTTGACAAGCAATACAGATTCCTCTGCCTCGGAGGTTGCCGCGCCACATGGGGGATTCGATCGATCGGGCCTACGTCGACCTCGTTCGTCGCCTCGTGGAGGAGGAGGACTTCTTCGGCCGGGCCCAGCGCAACGACCTGGAGCGCCGCTATCCGGCCGAGAACATCGCCGCCCTCAAGGCGGTCGGGGTGCCGGGAATGGCCGTCGCGTGCCGGCACGGCGGTCCCGGCCACACCGTGGCCACGCAGACGAAGGTCATAGAGGACATCTCCTATGGCGACCCGTCGACGGCGGCCTGCGTGAACATGCACTGGGTCGTCGCGGACATCATCCACGAGCATGCGGACGAACTGCCCGCGCAGGCGGCCCTCCTGCGGGACTGCGTCCAGCGGGGCGCGATGTTCGCCGGGGGTGCGGCCATCCCGGCCGACGTGCTGGACGCCTCCCGGTGCGGCGCGCGCTTCCGTCGTGTGCGGGGTGGCTGGCTGGGGAGTGGCCGCGTGGGGTTCGCGACGAACTCGGAGGGGGCCTCCTACGTGGGGACCATCGCGGCCGTGGTGGGCGAGGACGACGAGCCGGTCGGCCGCAACATCCTGGTCCTGAATCCGCCGCTCGACACGCCTGGCATCCGGGTCATCCGCGACTGGGACGCCATGGGCCTGCGCGGGTCGGCCACGCACACCATCCTGATCGAGAATGCCTTCGTCGGGCCCGAGCACGCCTTCGAGGTCGACCTGGACACACTCCGGAACAGCACGCGAGCGGCGGGGCGAGCGGCCTCGGTCAGCGTCCGGCGAGCGCGTTCGCAGATCGCCAAGGGCGGTATGTGGCTGGGCCACTGCCGGCGCATCCGGGACCTGCTGACCGCCCTCTTACGCCAGCGGCGCGGCAGCGGATCCGTGGCGGTACGCGGCACGCCGCAGGGCAGCCGGGCAGAGGCGGCGTGGGCGCAGGCCGAGTTGGGCAACCTCGTGCACTGGGTCGACAGCGGCCGTCTGGTCCTCTACGCCAGCGTGGCGGAGATCGAGGACCGCAACCTCGATCCCGTGGTGCGGGCCCAGCGGCTGCTGACGACCATGTACCACATGCGCCGGATGTGTGAGGAGGTCGCCACGTCCACGTTCCGCCTGGCCGGCGCCCACGGCTTCGTGGCCGCGCGGCCCATCGAGCGGACGTACCGGGACCTGATGGGTTTCGTCGCCACCTCGTACAAGGCGCCCGACCTGGTGGAGAACATCGGCCGGGCCGCGCTCGGCCTGCCGTTCGTGCTCAACGCGGCGGGCGGCTGACCCGGCGCTCTAGATGATTGATTCCGAATTGGTCTGAAGCACGAAGCCACGAAGAGCACGAAGACGCACGAATCGGCCATGCCGCCGCGGCGGCACCCGAGAGGTCGAAAATGGGGTGGTCGGCGAGTGGCCCGCATAACCCTTTGATGCGCGGGAGATCGACACGAATCTGGGCCGGCGGACTGGTGGTACCCGCGATTGTTGCCCCGATGACGGGAGCACGTGGACGAAAGTCTGTTCGAAGCAGTTCGCCCGCCGACCAACAATGCCAGGAGGTGTGGTCGGTGCAGGTGGTTCATGAGCGGTGCTGTGGCCTGGATGTCCACAAGAAGAACGTGGTGGCCTGCGTGCTGACCTCCGAAGGCGAGCAGGTACGAACGTTCGGGACGATGACCCGGGAGTTGCTGCATCTCCTGGACTGGCTCCATGAGATGAGGGTCACCTGCCTGGCGATGGAGAGCACGGGGGTCTACTGGAAGCCGGTCTACAACCTGCTGGAGGGTCAGGGCATCGAGTTGATGGTGGTCAACCCTGGCCACATGAAGGCGGTGCCTGGTCGCAAGACCGACGTCAAGGATGCGCAGTGGATCGCCGATCTGCTTCGGCATGGCCTGCTCCGCGCGAGCAGGATCCCCGAGCGTCCGCAGCGGGACCTGCAGGAGGCGGTCCGCTACCGGCGGAGCCTGGTGGAGATGCGCGCGGACGAGGTGCGCCGGCTGCAGAAGGTGCTGGAGGGGGGCAACATCAAGTTGGGTGACGTGGCCACCAACGTCATGGGGAAGAGCGGGCGCGACATGCTCGATGCCCTGGCTGCGGGGGTCACGGACAGCAACGAGATGGCCGAGCTTGCCCGCGGCAAGCTGAAGAAGAAGCGGCCCGCGTTGAGGTTGGCCTTGGAGGGATCGATCGGCCAGCACCAGCGCTCGATGCTCCAGCGCCTGCTCCATCACATCGACTACTTGGAGCAGGACATCGAGCAGATCAGCGCCGAGATCGAGGTCCAGATGCGCCCTTTTGGGCCGGCCATGGCGGCAATGCAGGCGATCCCCGGGATAGGCCCGATCTCGGCCCAGACCATCCTGGCCGAGGTGGGCACCGACATGAGCCACTGGCCTAACCACAAGGCGTTCGCGTCCTGGGCCAAGATCTGTCCCGGCAACAACCAGTCGGGAGGGAAGCGACGCTCCAGTTCCATTGGCTACGGGAACCAGTCGCTGCGGGGCTCGCTGGTCGAAGCCGCCCAATCGGCCGTCCGGGTCAAGGACTCCTACTTCGCTGCCTTCTACCACCGGGTGAAAGCGCGGCGAGGCGCCAGGCGGGCCATCGTGGCCGTCGCCCACGCCATCCTGGTCGTCGTCTACCACATGCTCAAGGACGGAACCGTCTACCAGGACATGGGCAGCGACTACTTCGACCGCCTTGACCATGAGGCCATCCTGAAGCGGACCGTCCGCCGGCTGGAGAACCTGGGCTACAGCGTGACGCTCGAGGCCACGGCGGCGGCATGACCACCCCATGACCACCCGGCGCGAGCGCGACGTATTCGGATTTTCAGACGAAGGAATAGGGAATCTGGGATCGGCTAGAGCGCTGAGGCTGACCTTCGTGCCTCAGACCAATTCGGAGTCATTCGTCCAGCTCTTGGGGTTTCTCGCCCTTTACAATTCCTCCACCCGGACGGGGATCCGCGGCTTGACGGACGCCGGCGGGCATGAGGAGGGGCTGGTGAGGCGTCCGGTTGGCAGCTCCCCGGTGGGGGCGGCGGGGATCATCATCGCGGGACTGCTGCAGATCGCGTCAGCGCTGTTCCTGCTGTACGCGGCGGTCGCGTTCTGGCCGCCGGAGGTGACGGT
>DASYBH010000054.1:0-3061 GCA_036500885.1 Candidatus Dormiibacterota bacterium | reverse complement strand
GAGCGCCGCTCGTCCGCGGGCGCGCGCGACATGTCGAGGTCGATGACGGCCAGCAGCGGATCGTGGTTGTCCAGGCGGGCGAGCGCCTGGCGAGGGCCGGAGGCCGGGACCGGATCCAGGCTGGCGGCGCGGATGACCTCCTCCAGGGCGTGGAGCTCACCGAGGTCGTCCTCCAGGAGCAGCACCTCAGGCTGGGCGACCATCGGCGAGCTCCGCCAGCGCCAGCCGGCCGTCCACGCGGGCCACGCGCAGGGGTAGACGGTGGCGCCGGAGCAGGTCGCCCGCGCGCCGGACGGCGGCACGAAGGCGGGGGGTGGGGGGGCCGACCGTCAGGCCGTCGGGGTGGGCCGCGAGCAGCGCCTCGAGCTCGGCGGCACGCGACAGGTAGGACCCGTCGGGCAGCACGAGCCCCCCGCCCGGCGCCAGCCGGAGGCCGCCCAGACACATGCCCAGGGCCCGCTCGGCGCCGGCCGCCACGTGGTGCCAGTCGGGGCAGAGGACCGGTGCTGCGGGCAGGCCCTCAGGGGCTTCGCCGACCCAGCGCCAGCACACGAGCCGGTCGCGCAGGGCGGCCACGTCCCGGGGCGGCTGGCAGCCGTCGCCCGCGACCATCCACGGCGCGGCGTGGACCCCGGTCCGGGATGGTCGCATCCAGGCCACGGTCACCAGGTCCGGGTCCAGGCGGTCGCGCAGGAATGCCCACGGGTGTGGTCGCTCGGACACCACCAGCAGGGTGCGCAGGGCGGCCTGCCGCATTCGCGTAATGATCCGAGAAACGCGGGGCGGCGTGCCGGAACGGCGGTGGTACCGCCGTAGCAGCTTCGTAGCGGTCGCGAAGCGAGCGCTGCACGTTCGGGCAGCGCTCCCTGGCGATGCTTCTTCTGTGTGAGGTCCGAGCGAGACGAGCGCCACCACGACGATCGAAGCGGCGCCGGGATGGCGCCGGACAGGCTGGCGTTCCTCGTGGAGCTGGCGCCCCGGCGCCTGGGGACGTTCAGCAGGCTCGTGTCGGCATGAGAGGACCGCGCCGGAGCGGTCGCCGGGCCGGTGGGCCCTCAGCCTCTCCGGGCGGCTCCCTCCTCCGCCGCCTGCGCGACCTGCGGCGGCACCGTCGGTGGCGGACGGCGACCTGGCTGGTGCAGAGCGCCGTGTGGGCCCTCGTGCTCGCGGCGCTGGCCATCCTCGCGGCCAGCCTGCTGGGCCACCTCCAGGACTGATCAGCCGTGTCGGAGGCCGTCTTCGTGCATGCAGCGGTGGATCAGGGTGGTCAGCGATGAGGGTGGCGCCAGGCCGAGCTCCCGGTCCAGGAGCGCGCTGAACCTTCGATACTGAAGTACGGCGGCGGCCCGGTTGCCCTCGGCGAGGTGCGCTCGGATCAGGGCTCCCTGCGCGGTCTCTCGGAGCGGCTCAGCGGCAACCGCCGCCAGCCCGGCCTCGATGGCAGCCATGTAGTCGCTGGCCGCTGTGAGCGCGTGGCACAGCGTTTCGAGCGCGTGCAGCCGCAGCTCGCGGTACGGCTCCCGCTCCGCCACCACCCAATCGTCATACCAGTCGGGGAGGATGTCGACCATCAGTCGTCGATGGATCCCCCTGATGCGAATGACGCTCTCGTCGCGGTCGATGACCCTCCGCATCAGCGTCGACACCTCTCGGACGTCCACCGAGACCCGATCGGACAGACGCAGCTGACGTCCCATGACATCCACCAGTCGGGGAGACGCGCGCGGGAGCCGGGCCAGCGCGGTGCGGAGGTTCGCGATCGAGCGCTGCTCCCCGTGGTCGACCCACAGAACCCCCGCCACGTAGCCGCGCTGGAGGGGTCGCTCGTGCAGCGCGAGGAGCGCCAGCAGCCGCTGGGAGCCACGCGGCAGGATCAGCGGCCGGTCGCCGAGGTGGAGCGCGAAACCGCCCAGCAGGGCGAGCCCTCCGGCACCCAGCGGCGCCCGCTCATCCAACGGTGGGCCCGGCTCAGACCGCTGCGCTGCCGGGGGACCTGCCCATCCGGTGGATGAGACCCCGTCGCGACCAGCCGGGCCGACTCCGCTGGCCGGCGTCATCCTCTCTCTCGAGCGTCTCATCTCCTGCTGCCCGGGACCCACCTCCCCCGTCAGCAGCCGAAAATTATCTTACCGGCTAAGGTGAGTCGTCGGGAAACCGGCCGCTGAGGATAGTTGGGCACGCTGGGAGCCCCGGCGCTCTGTCCGTCCTTTGTCTCGAGTCCAGGACGGACAAAGCGCCTTGGCGGCACAACGCACGGTTGTGCCTCGCCGGCAGAACGGTTGAGGAGGTTGCTGTAGATTGGCGATCATGACAGCGATGGCCCGGATCCCGGTCAGGTTCTCCTACGACGAGGAGACCCGCGACTGGCACTTCGTCGTTGATCAGCATGGCTGGGGCGTCGTCGGCGGCGGTCAGACGACGCTCGAGGAGGCCCGGCACGCCGCGGCCGGGGCGATCGTGACGGCCATCGAAGCCTGCGAGCCGCCGGCGGGCGAAGACGGTCAGGTCGAGTACCTGGACGTCTCGGTCGGCTGATCCGCCGGCCAGCCCCTGCGCTCGTCGGCCCGCCCCTTGCACTGCCGAGCGCAGAGTCGGGCTCTCTCCGACGCTCCCAAGTCAGGACTCAGATCCCGGCCGGCGCGTCTCGCGCTTTGTCCGTCTTTTGTCCGTCTCGGCCGGCTACTGTGGCGGCATGGCGCTCGAAACCGTTCGGCTCTCGGCGATGCTCGGCATCGGGGGCACGTTCGCCCGCACCGGCACCGTCCTCCACGAGGGTGGCTCCGCTCTCGGCATGCTCGGCCCGTACCGTCTGCTGGACAGGCTGGGCGCGGGCGCCTACGCCGTCGTCTATCGAGCTCGCCACGAGCTGATCGGCATCGAGCGGGCGGTCAAGCTGCTCCGCCCGTCCGTCGCGACCCGTGGGGCCCGGCGCGACCAGCTCCTGCGCGAGGCGCGGGTGGCGGCCCGGCTGCGGCACCGCAACGTGGTCGCCGTGCACGACTGCGGCATCGCCACCGACGGCACCCCGTACATCGTGATGGAGTACGTGGTCGGTCCCAGC
>DASYBH010000053.1:0-4701 GCA_036500885.1 Candidatus Dormiibacterota bacterium | reverse complement strand
GCGGGCCGTTTCAGATCGAGCAGGAGTCGTCCGCGCACGCTGCCGCATCGCCGCCGCTGGGTGTCAGCACGGTGATCGGATGCGCGTCGGTCCATGCCCGCTCGAGCGCCTGCAGCAGGACGTCGGCCGCCTGGGCGCCGGACACGCCGTATCGGCGGTCGATGACGAAGAACGGGACGCCCCGCGCGCCGAGCTCGGCCGCCTCCCGCTCGTCCGCCCTGACCCCTTCGGCGTGGCCGTCACCCCGCAGCAGCTCGCGTGCCTCCGCGGCGTCAAGACCGGCCGATGCGGCCAGCCTCACCAGGGTCTCGACGTCGCCGATGCTCTCCCCCTCGGTGAAGTAGGCCGCGAAGAGCCGCTCCTCGACGGCTCCCTGCACACCGCGCTCGCGGGCCAGCTGCAGGAGACGGTGCGCGTCGAACGTGTTGCCGGAGCGCGCGGCGTCCAGGCGATAGGTCAGGCCCTCCTCGGCGGCAACGCCCGTCACCCGCGCCTGCATGGCCACCGCCTCGTCACGGCCGATGCCGTACTTCTCCGCCAGGTGGCTGGCGGGGTCGGTGCCACGCTCCCGTGGCGCCTGCGGATCGAGCTCGAAGCTGCGCCACACCACCTCGACCTCGTCGCGGTGCTCGAAGCGTTCCAGGGCGTGCTCGAACCGGCGCTTACCGATGTAACACCAGGGGCACACCACGTCTGACCAGATCTCGACCTTCACAGTCGCCGGAACCCCTGGGCGCGCCGCGCCGATTCCCGCATAGCCTGGGGAGACCGTGACCCGTGGCGATCTCCTCGCGCGTCTGGCCGCACTGCTGGCCTCCCGGCATGTCGCACACACGCTTCGCGTGGCGATCGACGGGCCGGACGCGGCAGGCAAGACCAGCCTGGCGGACGAGCTGGCCGGCGCCGTCCGCGCGCTCGGACGGCCGGTCGTGCGCGTCAGCGTGGACGGCTTCCACCGGCCGGCGGAGGAGCGGTACCGGCGGGGCAGCCTGTCCGCGGACGGCTACTTTCTGGATGCGTTCGACTACGACGCCGTGCGCGACCTGGTGCTCCACCCGCTGGGACCGCATGGCGACGGCCGCTACCGGGCCGCCCTGTTCGATCGGCGTATGCCAGCCGCCGGCCCCGCTCCGGTACGCCAGGCGCCGCCGGATGCCGTGCTGCTGCTCGACGGCGTCTTTCTGCTCCGCGAGGAGCTGCGCGACTGCTGGGAGCTCGGCATCGTCGTGGACGTCAGCCCGGAGGAGTCTCTGCGGCGGGCCCTCACCCGCGACGTGGCCCTGTTCGGTTCCGAGGCCGCCGTTCGGGAGCGATACCTGCGCCGGTACCTGCCCGGCCAGGAGCTCTACCGCGCGGCCGCCAGGCCGCTCGACATCGCCGACGTGGTCATCGACAACGGGAATCCGGCGCGGCCGGCCGTCCTCAGGTGGCCCGGACCAGCCTGAGGGCTATCCCGAAACTCCGAGACCGTGAAGCTCTGCATCAGAGGTCGCGGCCGAAGATCGTCCAGCCCTGGTCGCGCACGCCACCCACCTTGCCCACCTGCCGCTGCGAGTTGACGTTGTCGTCGTAGATGGCGGTGTGGATGACGCGCGGGTAGCCCCGCCGCACCATCTCGCCGTAGATGGCGGCTGAGAGGGCGGGAGCGATGCCCAGGCCACGGGCCTCGGGGCGGACGCCCACGATCAGCGAGATGCCCTCCCGGACCCTGCGCATGGCGAAGGGCAGGCGGGGGTACTTGTGCCAGCGCAGCTCACCGTCGAGGAGCCGGAAGACAGGCTCGTACTGCGGGAAGCCGATCCGGAAGCCGACGATCTCGCCGTCGCGCTCCGCGTATGCCATCATGCCCGGCTGGGCGATGTCACGGAGCGACGAGGTCAGCTCGACGAAGGACTCGGCGTCCATCGGCCCGTGGCCCCAGTGATGGTCGAACGTGAGGTTGTAGAGGCCGGCGAGCGTGCGCAGCTCGCGGTCGAAGCTGCGGCGGTCGGCGTGTCGGATGCGGATGCCGTTGGTCTCGGCGCGCCGCCGGAGATCCGCGAGGCGATCGGGGACGTCCGGCCCGGCCAGATCGACCACGTAGTTGTGGTATCGCTGGATGGCCCGGTATCCGGCGGGCTCCCAGACGCCCGCGTAGTGCGGCGGCGTCCAATGGCTGAAGAAGGGCGCGGTGCGCTCGCCGCCCTCCGTCAGGACCCCTCCGCCCTCGATCTGCAGCGGGCAGTTGACCGGAGCCCACACCTCCCGGGCCCCCTCGCCGGCCAGCCATTCGTGGACGGCGCGCAGGAGGGACGAGGGATCGACTCCCGGCAGCGCCTCGTACTGGCCGAGGAAGCCGACCGCGCAACCCAGGTGCGCCTGCAGCGGCGGATCGACGTACCCCGTGGCGGTCGCGACCAGCCGCCCCTGGTCGTCCATCAGACCGAGGCTCTGCCAGCGCACACCGCGGCCGGTGAAGTACCGGTACTCCCCGCGCAGCAGCCGCCGGCGGTCGGCCCGGAGGTAGTACGGCACCCACTGCGGGTGCTCCCGGCAGACCCGCCAGGCCAGGTCGACCACGGCGTCAGCCGCCTCGTGTGGATCGAGTGAACGAACCTGCATCACAGACGCGCTCATCGTGCCAGACTCTCGGAGGCTGAGATGATGTGGTTGCGGTGAGCACGCAGCCCATGCCGAGCCTGATCGAGCCCATGCTGGCCGTGCTCGCCGGCGGCCTGCCCGCCGACGAGGACCGCTACGGGTTCGAGTTCAAGTGGGACGGGATCCGAGCCATGTGCTACTGGGACGACCGCGACCTGCGCCTCCAGACCCGCAACCGCAAGGACATCACGGGCCGCTACCCCGAGCTCTGGAGCCTCCGCGAGCCGCTGCACGGGCGCCGCGCCGTGCTCGACGGCGAGATCGTCGCGTTCGACGAGCGGGGCCGGCCCAGCTTCGAGCAGCTTCAGCGGCGGATGGGTCTGACCGCCGAGGCGGAGGTGCGGCGGAGGATGCGGGAGGTGCCGGTCGCCTACCTGCTCTTCGACATCGTGTACCTCGACGGCGAGCTCCTGCTCGCCGAGCGATACCCGGGCCGGAGGGCGCGGCTGTTCGACCTCCAGCTGGCGGATCGCCACTGGCAGACGCCGCCGCACCAGGTCGGCCACGGGCGGGAGCTGCTGCGGGCGAGCCGCGAGAACGGCCTCGAAGGCGTCATCGCCAAGCGGCTCGACAGCGTGTACGAGGCGGGACGGCGCAGCGGCGCGTGGCTCAAGATCAAGCACCGGCTCCGGCAGGAGTTCGTGATCGGCGGCTGGGTGGACGGGGAGGGTCGCCGCCAGGGCCTGCCCGGCGCCCTCCTGGTCGGCTACCGGGAGGGGGGCCGGCTCGTGTACGCCGGCAAGGTGGGCACCGGGTTCACGGACGCCACGCTGGCGCGGCTGGCGGACCTGATGCGGCCGCTGGAGCGGGAGACATCGCCCTTCGACACCGGCAGGCCGCCTGGCCGCGCGCACTTCGTCGAACCCCGGCTGGTCGCCGAGATCGAGTTCTCGGAATGGACGCGCGGCGGCGAGCTCCGCACCCCCAGCTTCAAGGGCCTGCGGCCCGACAAGGACGCCCGAGAAGTGGTCCGCGAGGTGCCGCGTCTCCCGTAAAAATCCTGTTCAGCGACCCAAGAACGACCTGCAGCGCCGCCTCGGACGTTTCAGCATATGAAGATGCGGTACGATGCTCCGCCGCAGTTCTCGCCAGACGGCCACTGGTGGTGGACGGGCAAGCGATGGATCCCGGTCTACCAGGGCGCACCACCCGCCTATTCCGAGTCCCAGGCCGCCTATCCCGAGTCCCGGGCCGCGCCCAGGACCTGGCAGCAGCCCCAGGCCGGCGCGACGGGCTTCGACAGGGAGAGGCGGAGAACCCCGCCCATCATCTGGCTCGCCGTGATCGGGCTGCTCGCGCTGCTGGTGCTCGCGCTCGTCCCGGCCGCGACCGGCTGGGTCGCCCAGCAGGTGCCGAGCATCGGCTCCGGCCCGGTTACGACTCCGACGGCTCCTGCCACCGCCCCGCCTGCCACCGCCCCGCCCAGCGCCTCCGGCGTCGGGTCCGGCACGGCCGACGGTTACCGGCAGATCATCGCCGCGGATGCGAGCAGTTTTCAATCCGCGAGCCAGGCTGTGGCCGACCACTGCACGCCGGCGGCGCTGGCCGACGACGCCGGGCCCTGCCGCTCGGCGCTCCAGTCGATGGACGCCACGGTGCAGCGCATCCAGTCCGACCTCGCCGCCCAATCGGTGCCGAGCTGCCTGCAGGCGGCCGACCGGGAGCTCCGGTCGGCGCTGACCCTGTACCACCAGGGCATCCAGGAGGAGCTCGGCGGTCTCGACCGCGGTGACCCGATCGCTGTGATCAGGGGCGCCGGCACGCTGAGTCAGGCGAGCGGCCACATGCAGGCCGCCAGCTCCCTGCTCCCGAGCAGCTGCTGACCCGAACCCGGCGTCACGCTCCCCCGGCCGCGGAGCGTGCCTGGCAGCGTGGGCCAGTAAGTCGACGGATCTTCGTCGCCCATGCAGGAATCTGACGCCGGTATCGGACGCTGATGAAGGCGGCCGGCCCGAGCCCCACGCCTTCTTACACACTCGTGACCGCGGCCTTCCCGGCCGTTTGCAACGGTCGCTCAGAGTGAGGGCATGAACCTCGCCAACATCCCCCTTGCCGCCAGGG
>DASYBH010000052.1:0-20041 GCA_036500885.1 Candidatus Dormiibacterota bacterium | reverse complement strand
CACCTGTCCGTAGCTGGAGGGCGTGGGGCTGTAGTAGCCCGTCACGTACATCGCGGTCCCGGCGTGGCCCACCGTCTCGAGGGCGCTCGCTCCGCTGGAGACCGAGAACGTCGAGAAGGTGCTCGTCCAGCCGCTCCCGCCGCTGTGCAGGGCGAACGGCTGCAGGGCGTACAGCATCGATGCGCTGCCGTAGTAGGCGCCGACCAGCCAGACGTCGGCGTCGCTGATCGCGTCGACGCTGTAGACCGAGCCCTCCTCCTGCACGTCGCCCCGAAACGGCGTGCCCGCGCCCGGCTGGCTCGACCACGCGGCGCCGTCGTAACGGAGGATGCTCTGCGCCGTGCTGCCGCCGGTCGCGATGTAGTGCGTCGAGCTGGGGACGTGCGTGATCGCGATGAGCGGGGCCGGCAGGTTGGCGCCGGAGGCCGGCGTGGCGTCGCGGCTCCAGGCGCTGCCGTCGTACGAGAGGACCAGCGGACGCAGGACTCCTCCCGGATCGATGAAGTAGCCGACCGCCTTGACGCTGGTCGGTGCGGCGGCGGCGACGGCGTACAGCTGGCTGCGTCCACCCGGCGCCGGATTGCTCGCCACGGACCACGACGAGCCATCGAAGTGCTCGATGAGCGCCCGGTTGGCGCTCTGGCCCACCGCCCAGACATTGTTCGGGGCGAGCGCGACGACGCCGCTCAGGCTGTTGGACCGGGCGTCGGGGCTGGGGCTGGCGACCACCGCCCACGACGAGCCGTCGAAGTGCTCGACCAGCGTCGAGGTCGGTGGATACGACTGCGCCGGAGCGCGCTGACCGACCGCCCACACGTCGTTCCACGCGTCGGCGCTGATGGCTCGCGGGCCGCCCCTGAGCGCTCCGAGCAACGGGGCCGCAACGAGCGCGAACCCGCCACCGGCGCTGTGCTGGAACCCGCCGCCGCCGATCGTCCAGATGTCGGTGGGAGAGACGATGGCGAGGCCGCTCAGGTCGCTGAAGCTGCCCGGGTCGTCAGCGCTCAGCCTGACCCACGTCCCACAGCCCTCGGCTGACGCGATCGTGGACGCGGTCACCAGCACGCCGATCACGGCCAGTGCCGGCATCGCCCCGAGGAGGGCGACACGAACGGACCGCAGCGTCTCGTGTCCATTATGCACAGACGTGCCGGCTGCCTGGATATGCCATCACCATTATCATGATGGCGGCCAGCCTCCTTCTCACAGGAAACTGGCCCTCACCTGTCAAATCCAGCACTGGCTCGCGAACGCAGACCTCGCGCCGGTCGCCCCTCTCCGGTGGTGCGCGATCGATGGCCGTGCGCGTCACACCGTCCGGTGCATGACCAGGAACTCGACGCCCTCGAGCGGCCCCGGCGTCACGCCGGACCGGCGGAACCCGACGCCCTCGTAGACGCGAATCGCCCGCTCGTTGAACGTCGCCACCCGCAGGACGAAGCGGCGCGGTCGAAAGCGCTCGGCGGCGAACCGCAGGCCGGCGCCGACGAAGCCCCGGCCACGACCACGTCCGGTCAGGTCGGGCCGCATGCCAAGCCCGATCGAGAGCAACCCGCCGTCCGGCTCGTCGTTCGCCCGACGGAACTCGTAGAAGCCCACGAGACCCTCGACGCGATCACGTGCGACGAAGAACACCGACCCCCAGCCGGCGGGGTCGAGCAGCTCGTCGACGTCGCCGGGAAAGGTGGACCAGTTGTAGAAGGAGTACGGCTCCGGATATCGCCACTCGGCGATGGAGCGTGCGTCGTCACCTGCCATCGCCTCCACTGCCAGGCACGACTCGGTCATGCCGGACCCGCCACGGGAAGCCGAATCGAGAGCGGAACGGTCACTCTGGTGCAGTATCCGCATGGCGCACGCTGCGCTCGGGTAACGATCAGAGATGCTCCCAGGAACAATCGTTCTCATCGGCGCCGCGCTCGTGCTGACCGCGGGCTGCGCGCACGGCCAGGCCGGCGGCGGCGCGAGCCGGGCGGCGGACGCGCACGGTCATGCCGCCGGCAGCCAGGTCCAGGCCCCGCCGGCCGCCGCCGCCGCGGCCGGCGGCCCGGCGGCCGGCCGGTGCTCCGCGTCCGCCCTGGCGGTCGGCGTGGGTCGGGCAGGGGTCGCCGCCGGGAACGTCTACCAGCCGGTCTCGCTCACGAACACCTCGGGCGCGAGCTGCTGGCTGTACGGCTTTCCCGGACTGCTGATGCTGGACGCCGGCGGCCGGCCCATGCCGACGCGCGTGGTGCGGGTGGATGGGCCCACGTTTCCAGGGATCAGCCCGGTCCCGCAGCGCGTGGTGCTGGCGCCGGGCGCGACGGCGCCGTTCTACCTTCACTTCGGCGACGTGCCCACCGGCTCCGAGTCCACCTGTCCCCAGTCCGAGACGCTCCTGGTGACGCCGCCCGACGATACCCGCCAGCTCCGGGTCGCGGAGCGGATCGCGCCATGCCAGGGCGGCACCATCGACGTCTCTCCCGTGCTGGCGCCCGGCACCCACGGCGACATCGCCAGCTGATCCGGCCGCGAATTCCGGCTGAAGTCGGGGAGGAGGTGGCGCCGCGGCGCCCCCCTTTTTTAGATCTGCCAGCCGTCTCCGCAGCGTCCAGACTAGATGGAGAGGCGTCCTTCTCCAGGGTCGAGAAAATGGCTGACCAGGCCCCGCCCGCACTCCAACCCGACCACGACGCGGTGTCGCCAGAGACATCGCTGGCACTCACCGCACTGGTGCTCCAGGAGCGCCGCGGCCGCCGGCCTACAGGTGAGGAATGGACGGCGCTGGCACCCGATGGGCGCCTGGTGGACGTCTGGCGCATCGCCGGGCTGGAGGAGATGCGCCGGCAACGCTGCGCGGACGCGCTGGCGCCGCTGGTGCGGGTCAGGCACCGCAACCTGGTCCCGGTCCTGGCGGCCGGCGAACGGGATGACGGCGTCTGGGTCGTGTCCGAGCTGGACGCGGGCCTGCCGCTCCGCCGCCTGCTCGCCATCGCCACGCTGACCCCGACGCAGGCCGCGCTGGTCGCTGTCGAGATCCTGGAGGGTCTCCGGGCGCTCGACCAGGCGGACCTCTGGCACGGCCGGCTCGACGAGACGACAGTGCGCGTGGGGGCCGCCGGCGAGACCCGCCTGACCGAGTGGGGCCGGGACCTGGAAGGGCCTGGCCACGAGGAGCGGCGTGACGAGGACCGCGCGGCGGCAGTCCGCATGCTGGGCCGTCTGGGCCGCCGCCTGCAGCGGCCGGGCCGCCAGGAGGCGGTTCGGGCCGCCGGCCTGCTCACCGCGCTGGAGGCCTGCAGCGCCGGGGATGGCGAGGCGGTCGCGCTGCTCGCCCGTGCTCGCGCGGCGGCGGCCGCGCTGCTCGAGGGAGGAGCCGGCGACCGGGCCGCCCGCGAGCTGGCCGTGCTGACCGGCAGGGTGGGCCGGGAGCCGGCGGCCCTGCCGCCGGGGATGTCGCGGGCGTCAACGCCGCTCCCGCCGCGCTCGCCCGCGTCCGCCCCGCTTCGCTCGCCCGCGTCCATCTGGACGCCCCCGCCACGTCGGGGGCGGTGGGTGGCCGCCGGCGTGGCGGTGCTGCTGCTGGTCGCGATCGCGGCCGCTCTCGCGGTGTTCGCCTGGCACGCGCGCTCGCGCTTCCCGGCCATCGTGCCGCATCCGGGACAGGCGGCGAGCGCGGGTCCAGCTCGGCCCACGCCGCCGCCCGGCCCGCCCGGTCCCCGGCCGGTGCCGGCCCTCGGACCCGCCGCCGCCGGGCCGATCTCCGGGATCGAGATCCAGCCGCTGGAGGGTTCCTGCAAGTCCGGCGCGGTATGCCCGGTGCGGGTGACCGTGCGGCTCGAGCCGCAGCATGCCGGGCAGGACATCAGGTGGTCGTTCCGCGTGTTCGATCGCTGCACCGGAACGACGTCCAACCTTCCCGGCGCCAGCATGACGGCGCTCGCGGGCTGGGCCTACGTCTCCGGAACGAGCTGGCCTTCGCTGTCCGGCGGTCATCCGCTGGCGCTCGTGGCGGTTACCGAGACTCCGGCCACCGCGGCGTCGCCCGCGGTCCTGGCGGAGGGAGCCGCCTGCTGAGGTAAGCGGTTGCTGACCGTCGAGACCACCACGACCCAGCAGCGGCGTTGGCGAGACCCCCGCCCCTGGCCGTCCATCGACCTGCTCGCGGTGCTGGCGGCGGGGATCCTGGTCGCGCTGGGCGAGCTCAACCTGGTGGCGATCGGCGAGACCGGGCTCGCCGTCCACCAGCTCGTCGCCGTCCTGGGCGGCGCGGTGCTGCTGCTCCTGCTCCTTCGCGTGCGCGCGTCCAGCCTGCCACTGCTCGGTTCGGCAGCCTACGCGGTCGCGCTCGTGCTGCTGCTGGCGGTGCTCGTGAAGGGACGCGGAGCGAACGGCGCTCAGCGCTGGTTCTCCCTGGGCCTGCTCGATCTCCAGCCGTCCGAGCTGGCCAAGCTCGGGGTCCTCCTCCTGCTCGCTCACCTCCTGGGCCAGCGCCACCTCGGCTGGCGGCGCGCGACAGTGGCCGTCGTCGCCGCCGCCGTCCCGGCCGCGCTCACGCTCCGGCAGCCCGACCTCAGCACGGCCAGCATGCTGGTGCTCCTCACGCTCGTCCTGCTGGTCATCGGCAGGACTCCTGTCGCGCTGCTGGCCGGCGTCCTCGGGACGGTTGCCCTGATCGCCCCGCTGGGCGTCCACCTCCTGCAGCCCTACCAGGCAGCGCGCCTCAACGCCTTCCTCTCCGGTTCCTCCTCCCACACCGGCCCCGGCTGGGCGATGATGCAGGCCCACATCGCCGTCGGTTGGGGCGGGCCGCTCGGCCGCGCCCACGATCCGCTCCACGTGCTGATCGCCTCCTACCTGCCTGCGCGGGAATCCGATCTCGCCTTCGCCAGCCTGGTGGAGCAGTGGGGCCTCCTGGCGGGCGCCGCCGCAGTGGCCTCGGTGATCGTGCTGGTCTGGCGGCTCTCACTGGCCAGCCGTCGCGCCCCCACCCTCCAGGGCGGGCTGGTCGCGGCAGGGCTCGCCCTGCTGCTCGGCTGCGAGACCGTCGTCTCCATCGGAGGCAACCTGGGCGCACTCCCGCTGGCCGGCGTGCCGTTTCCGTTCCTCAGCTACGGCGGGACCGTCGCCGCCGTCCACCTGGCCGCCCTGGGACTCGCCCTGGCCAGCCCCAAGGAATCCAGCCGGCGCCTGCTCTGGATGCCACCTCGCTGGCTGCGACCGCACCCGCGCCTCATCCGGCTGGGCGCGATCGTCCTCGCGGTCCAGCTCGCCGGGCTCTGCGGCTTCGCCTGGCACCTCCAGCACTCGAAGGGCGACGAGCTTCGCCAGGCGGGCCAGTTCGAGATCTCGCGGTGCGTGCCGGCACTCGCTCCGCGAGGCATCATCACCGACCGGCACGGGGCGCCGCTCGCGACGAACGCGCCGGAGGGCGAGGTGCAGGTGGCGCCGGGCATGCTCCAGGCGCAGCCGTTCGCCGAGCGGCGGCTCGCCACGCTGACCGGGCTCGACCCGGCCGACCTGCACCGGCGGCTGCTCGACGAGCATCCCGGCGGCCCCACGGTGAAGCTGGGCACGGTGGCCGCGCCGGTGGGCGCCCGCATCCAGTCCAGCCACCTCCCCGGGGTCGTGGTGACCCAGGCGCCCCGGCGCGTCTACCCGTACGGTCCCATGCTCGGGCCGCTCCTCGGCTTCATAGGCCTCGCCCCCCGCGAGGACCTCGACGACCGGCCCGACCTCCGCCTCGGCTCGTACGTCGGGCGGTCCGGGCTGGAGCGCCAGTACGACGCGCTGCTCCGGGGTGTGGACGGCTCGCAGTGCTTCTACGTGAACCCGGGCAACCGCACGGTCGGGCAGGCGCCGTTCGTGCCGCCGGTGCCTGGAAGCAACCTCCGCCTCTCGCTCGACCTCGGCCTCCAGCAGGAGGCGACCCGCGCGCTCGCCGACGCGCTGCGCGCCGGCGGGGGCGACCAGGGCGCGGCTGTGGTCATGGACGCCCAGAACGGCGGAATCCTGGCGATGGCCAGCCTGCCCGCGTATGACAACAACATGTTCGGTCCGCCGGGCGACGTCGCCGCGATCACCAGCAAGGGTGAGGAACCGGGCAGTCCCATGCTCGAGCACGCCACGCAGATCGCGGTGCCCCCCGGCTCCACGTTCAAGCTCGTGGTCGGGGCCGCGGACACCGTGTTCGGCGCGATCCCCCCCGACGAGGTGATCCCGACCGGCTACACGTATACCTTCGGCGATCACGTCTACCACGGCTGGGGGTCGCTGCCGCCGCAGAACCTGACCCAGGCGATCGGCTGGTCCAACGACGTCTACTTCTACAAGCTGGCCGTGGCCCTGGGCCCGGAGCGGATCCACGAGATCGGCAGCCAGCTCGGCGTGGGAGTGCCCACCGGCATCGATCTGCCCGGCGAGATCGCCGGTCTCCTGGGCACGCCGGAGTCGACCACACGGGCCGGCGGCACGTGGTACCCGGGGACGAGCGTCATCCTCGGCATCGGCCAGGGCGAGGTCGCGGTCACGCCGCTGCAGAACGCCCGCTGGACGGCCGCGGTGACGACCGGCCGGCTGGTGACGCCGCACCTGGGCCTCGCCTTCGAGTCCGGCAGGCGCGCCACCGGCCTGCCCGCTCCGCTGCCCACAGACCTGCCGTTCGCCGCCAGACTGGGGCCGGTCAAGGACGGGATGCGCCTCGCCGCCACGGGGGGCACGGCCACCTTCCTCCGCGACGTCCCCCTCCCGACGGGCGCGAAGACCGGCACGGCGGAGGACCCCTCGACGCCGAGCGGCGACGCGGACGCGTGGCTCACCGCGGCGGCGCCGATCGACCATCCCGAGGTGGTCGTCACGGTGATGGTGCGGGGCGGCGGGGAGGGTCACTCGACGGCCGGGCCACCGGCGGACCAGCTGCTCAAGCACTACGCCGCACACCGGGACCCGATCGTCAGCACCGCGCCGTACCGCCCGCATCCGGGCTAGCGAAGCTAGCCGGCGCGCGTCAACCCCCCCGCACGTGGTCGCTTCGAAGAGCGGTGGGCGGCCGTGGCGCCGAGGGTCGCCGCCACCTTCAGGAACTACCTCACGCAGCGCGTCCGCCGCGCCTCCACCATCAACGGCGAGCGACCCCGTGCCGGCGCCGGGACGTCAGCCGGGCTGCTCGGCGGGCCTCGATCGATGCGGGATGCGGCCAGTGCGGCGCGGGCGCCGGCGGAGTGCCTGACGGGCCAGTCCAACCGTCCGCATCAGGTCACCATCCGGGGACTCGACTGGCGTCTCCTGCTGCGAGGCGGCGAAGCACTCCCGCTCGAACGCGTCGAACGCCTCCTCGCTCTCGACGACGCGGCGCTCGGCCTCGACCCTGCGCTCCGAGCCCACCCAGTCGCGCTCGACCACGCGTGCCAGCCAGGCCCTGATCTTCTCGAGGTCCGACCAGATCTCCTCCGCCTCCTCGTACGTGAAGTTCTGACGGAAGCGCTCGAACTCGATCTCCTTCTGGAACTTCGTCGTGCACTCCTCGATGATCTCGTCGTACTCGCGGTTGCTCTGCTCCCGGAAGCCGGCGATCACCTCACTCAGCGCCGGCTCCGCGATCTTCCTGATCTCGAACGTCAGGCTGGAGCCGGACATGCCCTCGATGCGCTGCGCGACCTCCTCCAGCTTCTTCCGGACGCCCCGGAAGCCAGGCAGCAGGCACACGCAGTTCTGCACATAGAGCGCTCCCATCCGCTTCATCTCGCGCCACACCGCCACCCGGTGCCGGGAGGGCTCGGAGGGGACCCGGTACACCATCAGCAGCCAGTACGGCGGGAGGTTTGCCTCGATCACGCTCACAGGCTACCGCCGTTCTCCACGACGGCCGGCCTGTGCGGACGCCGGTCCTCCCGCGGGACCTTCCGCAGCGGGATGCACAGGGGAGCCCCGGTCACCGGGTGCGGCATGACCCGGGCCTCCACGCCGAAGACGTCTCGCAGGAGATCGGACGTCAGCACGGCCGGCGGGTCGCCCTCGGTGTGCAGGCAGCCAGAGCGGATCACGAACAGGTGATGGGCGTACTCGGCCGCGAGGTTGATGTCGTGCAGCACCATGACGATGGTCTTGCCCTGCTCGCGGTTCAGCTCAGCGCAGAGCTCCAGCACATCGAGCTGGTGGGAGAGGTCGAGGAAGGTGGTCGGCTCGTCCAGCAGCAGGATGTCCGTCTCCTGGGCCAGGGCGAGGGAGATCCAGGCCCGCTGGCGCTGGCCGCCGGACAGCTCGTCCACCGGCCTCGCGCGGAACTTGTCCATGCCCGTCGCGGCCATGGCCCAGCCGACCGCGCGCCGGTCGGCTGGGGTCGGCGGCAGGATCGCCCGGCGGTGCGGGTGCCGCCCGTACCACACCAGGTTCTCCACCGTGATCGCCTCGGGGGCTGTCGACTGCTGGGGCAGGATCGCCAGCTTGCGCGCCACCTCCCTGGTGGTCATGGTCTGGATCGAGTGACCGTCGAGCACGACCTGCCCGCTCTGCGGCTTGAGCAGCCGGGAGAGCGCGCGCAGGATGGTCGACTTCCCCGACCCGTTCGGGCCGATCAGCACGCTGATCCTGCCCTCGGGAATGCGGATCGAGACGCCGTCGACGATCACCTTGGGCCCGTACGCGAGGACCAGGCTGTCCGCCGTGAGCTTCACGCGACTCCTCCCTTCATCTGACGATCCGCGCGAGCAGGTAGAGGAAAAACGGCCCGCCGATCAGCGCGGTGATCAGGCCGGCCGGGACGTCCAGCGGCGGATGGATGCCCCGCCCCAGGCTGTCGGCGATCAGCATGAGCAGTACGCCGACCAGGGCGCTCAGCGGGAGGTAGCGCAGGTGCTGCCCGCCCACCAGGCGTCGCGCGATGTGCGGGGCGACCAGGCCCACGAACCCGATGGCGCCGGCGACGGCGACCGCGGCGCTGGCGAGCGAGACGGCCAGGAGGAGCGTGACCAGGCGGGTCCGCTCGACCGGCTCGCCCAGGCCGATCGCCAGGTCGTCGCCCAGCCCGAGCACGTCGAGCCGGTGCGCGAAGAAGAGCAGCGCCGGTGTCAGGACCAGCATCCAGGGCAGGACCTCGAGCACGTCGACCTGCGTGCGCCCGTACAGGCTGCCGACCAGCCAGATCAGCGCCGCGTTGATGTCGATCGGCCACTTCACGAGCAGGAAGCGGACGATCGAGTCGCAGATCGCGCCGACCGCGATGCCGGTCAGCGCGAGGCGCACCGGGGACGCGCCCTGCCGGTACGCGAACAGGTACACCGCGACGAACGCCAGCAGGCCGCCGCTGAAGGCGGCGATCGGGATCGCGATGACGGGCGCCGTGGGCAGCACGAGCAGGAGGAGCGCCGCGCCGACCCCGGCGCCTTTGCTGACGCCGATCACGTCCGGCGACGCGAGCGGGTTGCGAATCACGCCCTGCGTCACCCCGCCGGCCACCCCGAGGCTGCAGCCGACGACCCAGCACAGCAGGACGCGCGGGAGCTGGCTGTTGCGGATGACGGGTCCATACCGGTTGTCGGCGCCCACCGCCGCCTGCAGCGCCGGCCAGAGTGGGAGGTGCGCTCCCGAGATGGCCAGGCTGAAGATCGACAGAACAACCGCGGCGCCGCCGAGCACGGCGAGGAGCACGGGGAGCGTGGGAGCCACGACCCACGGCCGGAGCGGGCGGGCGGCGAGGACGGCCATCAGGCGGATGCCCGATGGCGTCGGGCGAGGTAGAGGAAGAATGGAGCGCCGAGCAGCGCGGTGACGATGCCGCTGGGCGTCTCGAACGGGAACTGGACGAACCGTGCGCCGACGTCCGCGAACGTCAGCAGCGTCGCTCCGAGGAGGCCTGCCAGCGGGATCACCAGCAGATGGTTGTTCCCGACCAGGCGGCGGGTCGTGTGGGGAACGATCAGCCCGATGAACGCCACGGGGCCGCTCACGGCCACCGCAGCGCCCGCCAGGCAGACCACGCAGAGCACGCCGAGCAAGCGGGTGCGATCGACGTTCAGACCCACCCCCCGGGCCACGTCGTCGCCGAGGGCCAGGATGTTGAGGGCCACGGCCAGCAGCATCGCACCTGCCGCGCCGATCGCCGTCCACGGAAGGATGACGAGCAGATCGCTCCACTGCGCGAAGTTGACCCCGCCCACCAGCCAGAAGAAGATCCCGGCCGTGCCGTTCTGGTGCAGGAGCAGCAGGGCCTGGGTGAAGGCCAGCAGCATGGCTGTCACCGTGACGCCGGCCAGGGCCATCCGCACCGGGCTGGTCCGGCCCTGACCGACGCCGGCCAGGCCGAGCACGCCGAAGGCCGCGATGCCGGCGCCGGCGAAGCCCAGCAGCACGAGCGCCGTACCGTGGATCTGCGCGAACACCGTTGCGGCGGCGACCACCACCAGGGCGGCCCCGGCGCTCACGCCGACGATGTCCGGCGCTGCCAGCGGGTTGGCCGTGAGGCCCTGCATGATCACTCCGGACATGGCCAGGTCGAGCCCGATCACCGCGGCCATGAGGACGCGCGGCAGCCGGATGCTCCGGACGATCTCGACGTCGAGGACGTTGCCGTGGCCGAACAGGCCGCCGACCACCTGGCTCGCTGACAGCGGCCGGGCGCCGATCGCCAGGTCCCAGAAGGCGGCCACCAGGAGAAGGCCGGTGCCCGCCAGCGCGACCAGGACCCCGGCGGGGTACCTGGCGCGCGCGGGCAGGACGTCCGACGTCGTAGCGGCCGAGCCGCTACTTGCCATAGAGATCGTGCACCGCCTGGGCCGCGATGACCTCTGAGCCGGTGATGCCCCGAGTCAGCGACCATGGCTTCTGACCCTCCCGGTGGGCGCCGTGGGTCTTCGCGGCCTTCGACGCCTCGAACAATTGGGTCCGCTGCCAGGTGTCGAACAGGCCGGTCGGAGTGTCGAGGACGTTGGCATAGAAGATGAGGTCCGGGTCGAGCTGGACCAGCGTCTCCAGGGTGACCCCCGAAGCGTCGCCGGCAGGGAACAGGCTCGGGTCGGTCGCCACCGCCTTCAGGCCCAGCTGCTCCAGCACCGTGCCGGTGTACTGCTGGGAGTTGAACACGGTGAAGGTCTTGTCCGACGACAGTGCGAAGACGAAGCTCCGGTGCTCGCCGGCAGGCACCTTCGCCTTGATGGTCGCCATCGTCGCGTCGTGGTCGGCCAAGACCTTCTGCATCCTGACGCACTGGTTCAGGGCGACCCCGATGGTCAGCGCCGTGTCGATGTTCTGAGAATACGTGGTGTGCTGGCTCTGGAGAGTCAGCGTGGGCGCCACCGTGCGCAGCTGGTCGATGATCTTCCGGTTGCCGATCTGGTCCGCGATGATCAGGTCGGGTTTGAGGCCGGCGATGACGGCGAAGTTGGGTGACTCGCGAGTGCCGAGCGACGTGTAGGGGCCGATCCTCGACCTTATCTGCGGGATGACCAGGTTCGGGTCGTTGTCGTCACCGATGCCGACCGGTGACACGCTGAGCAACGAGACGTCGTCGGCGAACGAGAGCTCGACGGTCACGATGCGCTGGGGGACGCCCCGGATGGTCGTCACGAAGTTGTTCGCGTCGGTGATGATGCGGTCGGCCTTTCCACACTGCGACACGTTGGGATTGGTGCTGTAGGCGGGCGCCGCACCCGGCGCGCTCGACGGGCTGACCGTTTGGCCGATGCCGCCGCAGGCGGCCGCGAGTAGCACGCTCGCGGCCGCAGCGGCGAGCCGCGGCACGCAGACTCGCTGAAGACTGGACACTGCTGACTCCTCCTTCTCTCTCCGGTCCTTCTCTCTCCGGTCCTTCTCCCACCGGGGTCCCCGCCCCGGAACGTATCAGGTGTTACTCAGTACGTCAACACTTAATTAATCACCGTTGCGTGCGGTTCACTTCAGGGGGTGCGCTCGGCCGCCACGGCGCCGACCGACTCCGCCACCGGCTCCGCGGCGGCGGTGCGCGGCTGGGCCAGCGCATGGGCGCCGCGCGGCGCCTGGCCGAAGGCGCTGGACAGGCCGACGAGCAGCGCGCCGACCACGCCCAGGCCCAGCAGCAGCCCGGCCAGCTCCGCGTGCCCCCTGGTGCGCGCCACGAACAGCCCGACGGCGAGGAGCACGGCGACGGTGACGACGGCGAGCGGGCCCTCGCCGACGAACAGGCCCCAGACCTCGGCGACGGCGGCCCGCACGGCGGCCACGGGGCGCGAGCTCGACGGCAGAGACAGCGGCCGCTTCAAAAGCTGCACGACCAGCAGCGAGGCCACGGCGTAGCCGGCGATCAGCGGCAGCAGGCTCAGGTCGCTGTTCCACCACTCGACGCCCAGGCCCTCCCCGGCGAAGAACGTGCCGAACGCGGTGAGCATCACGCCGACCGTGTACTTCACCGTGTTCTCGGGGACCCGGCTGAGCGGAGCCCGCACCAGGACGCCGACGACCGCGACGGCGACGAGGGCGGCAAGCGCGCCGATGCTGGCGGCCGGCAGGCCGCTCAAGCCGGCCAGCGCGATCACGATGAAGACGACCTCCAGTCCCTCCAGGAAGGTGCCGTTGAACGCGGTCGCGACGCCCGCGTAGTCGAGGCCGTCGCTCGCCGCCGAGGCGGCCAGCTGGCTGCGGGTCTCGGCGAACGCTTCGTCCTCATCGTGCAAGGCCTTCAGGCCGCTGGACCGGAGGATGGCCTTGTGCAGCCAGCGGATGCCGAAGAGGAGAAGGAAGACGCCGATGAGCGTGCGCGCCAGGTCGAGCGGCACGTACCGGCCGGCGCTGTCGCCCAGCGCGACGAACACGAGGACGAGCGCGAGCAGGGCGCCGAGCGCCGCCAGGGCGCCGGTCATCGAGGATCGCCAGCCCCTCGTGATCCCCACGGCGAGGACGATGGTCAGCGCCTCGACCCATTCGACCGCCGAGGCCAGGAACGCCGCGATCAGCGCGACTACGTTCATGCCTTCTCCCCCCCATCGCCGTGCCCCGCCGTGCAGCCGATTCGTTCGTGTCTCATCTGCCAACTGTAGCAGCTGATACGATTTGCTCAACGCTTCATTGGGCGACCGACGCGTCACTGCCGCTGCGGCCGGACGGCTCTTGGCCTCCGTGAGCCGGTTGGTCAGTCCCGGGTCAACAGCTCAGCCGGCGACGAGCAACCTCGGCAGCTGAGTCAGAAGCCCTCGCCGAATGCGCCCAGGAGCTCGGGCCGCGCGAGGCATGCGGCCGCTCCCTCCGCGACGCAGGTGAGCGGGCGCTCCACCAGCCGCACCCGGAAGCCGAGTGCATCCTCCAGCAGCGTCGCGAACCCGCGCAGCATGGCGCCGCCGCCGAGGGCCAACACGCCGTCGGCCATGATGTCGCTCACCGTCTGAGGCGGCAGGTCCTCGAGGCACCTGGCCAGCGTCTTGATGATGCCGGCGCTGGTCGGCTGGATCGCCTCGGCGATCTCTTCGTTGGAGAGGGTGACCAGGCGCGCTCGACCGGACGCGGCGTCACGTCCCTCGACGACGAGGGAGCCGTCCTGGCCGCCGTCATCCCGGACGCCCACCCGCAGCTTGATGTCCTCGGCCGTGAGCTCGCCGACCACCAGGCCGTGCTCCTGCCGGAGGTACTGGTAGACCGCGATGGTCATCTCGTCGCCTGCCACGTGGCAGGAGCGATGGGCCAGGATGCCCCCGAAGCAGAACGCCGTCACCTCGGCGGTGCCGCCGCCCACGTCGACCACCAGGCGCGCCCTCGGCTCCAGCGGGTCGATCGCCGAGCCGATCGCGCCGGCCACCGGCTCCGGGATCAGCGAGGCCCTGCCGATTCCCGCCTCCTCCGCCGCCTCGACCACCGCTCGCCGCTCGAGGCATGTGGATCCGACCGGCACCCCGATCACGACACGCGGCCGCAGCCGCTCCCAGGGCCGCCGGGTCACCAGGCGCAGGATCGCGACGATGTAGTTGCGGGCTGACTGCAGGTCCGTGATCACCCCGTACCGAAGGGGGCGGATCGTCACCATGCCGACCGGCGTTCGACCGACCAGCTCCCGCGCCGCCCGACCGACCAGCAGCGGCTTCGAGTTGCGATGGTTGTCCTCTGCCCGCACGACCATCACGGAGGGTTCATTGAGGACGATTCCGCGATGGGGATGGCAGACGACGGTGTTGGCCGTCCCCAGGTCGATTCCGAAGCCGTTTCCAAATCTTCCGTTTCCGAGATCCATGGGTCCGTCCATATCTGATGCTAGAGAGCATCTGGCCCATGGGGTTGTGGTTGTTTCGTGGTAAGCCGAGTGCTGCCGTCTGGCCCAGACGGACCGGCGCCGGGCCTGATGGAGATGCATCAGGCGGTCGCTCGAGCTCTCCTCCGGCGTCTTCCGGCGGCCGGCTCCGGGGCCTCGAGGAAGCCGGCCAGGGCAGCCTTGACGGCGGACGAGGTGCGCTCCGCGACGAGGTCGCCGACGGGTCTAGTGGGGGTGGCCCGGGGGTCCCGCCTGCCGCCGGCCCCCTCGACCCAGAAGACGTCCTCGAGGCCGTGGGCGATCGCGAGGCTGCGGTCGGTCGCGCACTCGGGGACGACCCGCTCGGGCCAGAGGCGCATCGCGAGCTGCGCCCAGTCGCACCTGCCGGCGACGAGCCTGTCCCACCTGGCGCGAAGCTCCCTCTGCCAGGTCCTGTGAGTGGGGACGAGGCGCCAGAGTGGGGCCATGACGAGGACGATCCCGTCGTCGAGGTCGGGGTTCCAGAGCGGGGCAGCGCGCTTCAGCTCCTCGGTGAAGGTTCGGAGCTCGTCGACGACAGCCTCCTGGGCGGCGACCGCCGCGCGGTCACCCGCACCGGTGACGAGGCTGGCGAGTCGCCGCTCCTCGCCGGCGAGCTTCGGCGCGACGACGTCGCTCCGGACGGCGAACAGGCTGTCTCGCGTCAGGCGGTGGGCGTAGCACCAGACGCTGTAGCGACCTGACGGGATGCCGAGCTGCCAGAGGATCGGGGCCCTGCGACGGCTCCTCGAGTGGCTGCTGAGGTGATGCTCGAAGAACGCCGATGCCAGCCAGCGCCGCAGGTCGTGTCCCTCGGGGTCGAGGAGGGCCGCCGCCTCTCGCCAGAGCGCATCGGCGCGGGGCCCGAGGACCGTCTCGAACACGGCCCGGACCGCGGTGGTGAGGTCACGAGAGTGGCCGGGGTCGTCGACCAGGATCCCGTCATCCGGGAACGAGAGCGGGTACCCGGCGGGGGGACGCGTCAGCGGCAGGCCGTCGTCACCGGTGAGGATCGCGGGCGGGCAGGCGGGCAGCGGATCGAAGGGCTCCGGTTGGACCGGCGGCGCCCGGTCGCCGGTCGCAAGGCGGACGTCGAACCGGCCGAAGGCCGCTCCAACAGCCCAGGAGACCAGTTCGGCGGCGAGCGCCCTGGCGTCGACGCCGGTCTCCGCGCCTGCCCGAGCATCCCCCTCCGGCTCGTCGTCACCTCCCCCCCTCATCTGCCGGGGGGTCAGGGGGGGCTGGTCGTCTTCCTTGTCCGACCTGCCGGTATCTCCGGCAATGCCGTCGGTGATCGCCCGGTCCACCTCCTCGATCCCGTACAGGGCGCGGCAGCGCTCGTCGATCCCGGCCTGCGTCGCGGCGAGCTCGGCCTCGACCGTCCGCACGTGCTGGCTCCATGCCGCGGACCGGGCGGCAAGGGACTCACCTTCGACGTGCAGGAGAGCCGGCAGCACGAATGCTCGGGACGTCTCGGTCCGGCTGTCGAGACCGCGCCTCAGCGACCAGGCGCAGCGAGCGAGGGCGGCCAGGGCGGCCCTGTTGGCGGGCGCCAGGACGGGTACCGGAGTGCGCTGGATGTCGCCCACCTCGTAGGAGCCGGACGCCATCTGCAGGTCGACGAGCGCTCGTGATGTCTCCGTGTTCACGACCGCCAGGAGTCCGAGCAGCTCCCCAGCGTCGTCGGCCTCCACGAATGCGGCGGGCCCGTCGTCGCCGAAAGCACAGCCTTCCGGCATCGCTCGGAACGAGAGACCGCCCTGTGCTCTCCGCGACCAGGTCAGACCGGGACGCCGGGGGAGACGGGTGTTCTCGAGGATGCGCGACCGGTGGCTCTCGCTGGAGCGCGAGCCCGCCCATGCCTCGAGCTCCGCCCCGGACCGGCGCCACCCCACGAGGAGGGGCACGTCCGCGTAATAGGGGCCGAGAGAACCCCCCGTGGCCAATGGGTGCCAGCGGTCGCCGGGACGCACCTCCCAGGCCGACCGCACGAAGCGGAGATCGTCCCCGATGGCCAGGCCCAGCTTCGCGGTCCGGCCATGGGACTCGAAGGGGGGCAGCAGGCGATACGCCCGCCGGAGCCCGTCGCCGGCCCAGTACGCGAAGGGCGAACGCGGAACCGCCGAGAACATCGGCGAGTCGACCTCGAAGCGCGTCGGGTCCGGCGTGACCCCGCCTCGAGCGGCGGCCGCACGCATCGCCGCCGCCTTGTCGTCCGCCTCGACCAGTCGCAGGAAGACCGTCTTCTCTCCTCCTGTCGATCGGCTCTTCCGGAGGCAGTAGGCGGCGGATTCGACCATCGGCGCGTCCATCACGCCGTCACCGAGATCGGCGAAGACGACCGGGGGCGCCTCCCTCAGCAGGATCTCCTCTCGCCACCTCTGGAAGCCGGCGTCGAAGAAACCCGTCCGTGACGTGATCGCGCCGAGCATGCCACCGAGGTGCAGGAGCTGGATGCCGCGCTCGACGAAGGCGGCATCCATGTCGTGCTTCGTGCGCGGGTAGCTCTTCTCGAACTCCCTCTTCGCGACGAGGCTCGCCGCACCGAAGGGTGGGTTCACGAGGACCACGTCGAACCGCGTCCGCGCCAGGTCGATCAGCGCCATGCCCCGAGCCGCGTCGCCGGCAAACAGGCGCCGGCTGGCGTCAGCGCCGGCGGCCGAGTCGGCGAAGCGGCGCAGGGCCTCGAGGATCGACTCCCCGGCATCCTGGAAGACCGCCTGCTCCTCCGCCACGAACTGCCGGAGTGCGCTGCTGAGGTCGTCCGCGAGAGACCGCTCCACCTGGAGGAGCGTTCCGAGCTCGCCCGCGAGTCGCATCTCCTGGACCATCCGCTCGAAGAGGGTCCGCTCGAACGGCTTCTCGAGCTCGCCGGCGAACGCGGCGGCCAGGTCCGCGCCGCCGGCCATCGGCCCGGCGACCGCGATGTGGCTTCGCTCGATTCGAGGACGCGCGTCGAGCCGGATGCCCAGATCCCGGTACGCCCGCTGGGCACGCAGCCACACGGCCAGGGCGGCGATCTGGATGCAGCGGGCGTCGACGTCCACCCCGTACAGGTTGTGCTCGACGATCTGGCCGGGCGCCGCCCGGCGCAGCCACGCCAGCTCGGGGTAGTCCTGACGGAGCGTTCGCCCGGTGAGCTGGCTCGCCGGGGCGCCATCGTCGATCGCCCAGGCCTCCTCGTAGATCGTCAGCAGGAGATCGAACGCGTAGAGGAGGAAGTGGCCAGAGCCACATGCCGGGTCGAGGATTCGGAGGTCGCGGGGGTCCTTGTAGCGGCGCGCCCCGATCGGCTCGTCGACCGGCCGCACGAGGTACTCGCAGGTCTCGGCCAGCCTCGTTCCCTCACCGTACATCTCGACCCAGGTGCGTCCGAGCGTGTTGTCGGTCAGGAACCGCACGACGTATGGCGGCGTGAAGAACTGGTTCCGCACCGCGAGCTCTCGGCCGTTGCGCGGGACCCGGCTCTCCTCGCGCATTCGATTCCACTCGCCGGCGCCGTCGAAGAACTGGTAGATCCACCCCATCGTCTCGTCGTCACCCCACACCGGGGCGAGGTCGGGGGCGTTGATGACCTCCAGGAGCTCCGCGAACGCGGCGCGGCGCGGCCACAGCGCCGACGCCGGGTCGCGCCGGTCGAACAGGATCCTCACCTCGGTGGACAGCTCGTCGAAGAGGCTCTCGAGGTAGAGGCGGTAGCCACGGCCGTCCGGCAGGAGCGCGAGGCCGGGCGCCAGCCCGGTGAACTCGGCATAGCCGCTCGACTGCTCGCCCCGACCGAGGCACTGCTGGACGAGGCCGCGCGCCTCGAGCATCTTGAGCGCCACGAACTGGTTGAACGTCGTGAATACCGCGTCGCGGAGGTAGTCGGCCACCGCTTCCGCCGGACCCAGGCCGCCATCACGCTTGCGCTCGACCGCGGCGCCGATCGTCGCGCGGCGCGCCCCCTCGTCAGCCGGCAGGTGCGCCCCACCGACCGACGAGATGCCCCCGCCCGCGAGGAGGTCGTCCGCACCCTCCAGCTGCGAGGCGAAGTCCTCCTCCAGCAGCCGGCGGGCACGCTGCGTCGCGCGTTCGATCGTGTTGCGCGCCGCGCGGTCCATCCCGCCCTATCCGCTCCCCCCCTCATCCGCCGGGGGGTCAGGGGGGGCAGGTCGTCTTCCACTGACGATCTTCTTGCCGGCGGCGGCGAGCGGGACGTTCATGGGTTCCCGGAGTGCGCGTACGGCACGGCGACGGCGCCGGCGCCCCCGTGCGCGAACCCGAGTGCGAGCAGCGTCACGTCGGCGTTCGAGCCCGTGAACGACGCGGGCATCGGTACCGCCCGGCCCTCGGCCGAGGTGCTCAGACCGGAACAGGCCGCGAGGTCCGCGTCGTCCACGAGCTCCAGGGTCCGGAGCGCAAGGCCGAGGTCCTGTCCCTCGAGGGCCGCCACTCGAAAGAAGAACGCGGACCAGTCGTCCGCGGCGCCGAGCCAGTGCTCCCAGCGCGTGTCGAACGCCACCTCGACCTCCGGGGGCAGGCGCCACAGCGTGACCGACCCGGGAGGATCGAAGACCTCGGCACAGCGCTGCGCCGCGACGGCAAAGACCGACCGCGCCCGTGCGAAATGGTGCGTGCGCGGGAGCCCGCGCCGGACGGCGGATGCACCGAGCGGTCCGAGCTGGCCCAGGGTGTTCCACCATTGCGCGCGGTCCATCTCGCCCATGCGACCGACGGCGACGCGCAGCTTGAGCAGCCGCTCGAGATCGACGGAGCCGACCGCCGTCACGAGGCGCCGGCGCCGGTGCGAACCGACTCGCTTCGCCGCCGGCAACCGAGGATCCCGCCGGTCCCGCCACGGCGGCTGACGAGGGTGCGAGTGGCATGGTCGCAGGGTCCGTCGAGCACGAGGCTCTCGATCGTCTCGGTCATCGTGGCAGCGCAGAGGCCACACGATCGTATCGCATGGACGCCGGCACCCGGCCGGCCACGAGGGAGGTGGAGAGGTGGGCCCGACGCCGGCCACTGCCCTGTTGAAGGGCCAGGAGCTTAGAGCAGCCGCCGCTCCGCCTGCCAGGCTGCCTCGACCGACTGAGACTCCTCGTCAGCCTGGGTGATCTCCTCACCAATCTCGTCCGGATACGCCGAGTAGTAGTGCGTCGCGATGCGCACCTGCGCCTCCGTCAGTCGCAGCACCTCGGCCGCGGCGACGACGCCGTCAGGCCCGCGCTCGTCGATCTCGCGCAGGAACTTGATCACCTCCCAGACGTCGGGCCCGAACGCGAGGGCCGCGCGTCTTCCGCTCGGGCCATCCTTGAACACGATGCCGGGATGCTCGGCGGCTCGGACCGGGCATGCGCTCGAGTTCCTCATCGAGGCTCGTCGTCATCGTCCCCTTCCCACGTCCACCTGGGCACCTCGTGAAGGGGATACAGCTCCTCGTCATTCTGAGCGTTCGAGTTCTGCATCGCGACTCGCGAGCCAAACTCCACATGGGAACGAACCGCTTTTCGAAACGGCTCGTCCTCCGGGAGACCGGCCGCATCCAGTGCCGCCATGTAGAGCTCGACGAATCGAGCGCGCTGCTCCTCGTTGATTCGCAAACCGCGATGAACCGCGATCAGGTGTTGAAATCCGAGCTCTCGCGTAAAACGGTCGGGCCCTCCAAAGGACTCCGCCGTGAATGCGGTCAGGTGGTCCACATGCTGAGGCTGCCCCTTACCGAACAGCCGTTGCAACAGGGGATCGGCGAGGATGCTCGAGTAGAACACGTCCTCCAGTCGGTGCAGCGCCTCTTCCCCGCCAGCGTGTTCGAAAAGAGTCTCCGAGCGACCCATTGCAACCTCCATCTGAGCTTGG
>DASYBH010000051.1:0-9303 GCA_036500885.1 Candidatus Dormiibacterota bacterium | reverse complement strand
CTCCCGACCATCTCGGGCCGGCCGAAGGCGGCCAGAACGGGCCGCACCCGCTCGAAGGCGGCCGCGTCGCCCCCCACCAGGATCCGGGCGGTGGCCTGCTCGATGGCGGGGATGGTGCCCAGTATGGGCGCGGCGAGCAGCTCCGCCCCGGCCGCCGCCAGGCGGGGTGCCAGCTCCTCGGCGACCTCCGGCCCGGCGGTGCTCATCTCGACGAAGACCTGGCCCTGCCGCGGGTCGAGGCCGCCGTACACCTCTCGGACAGAGGCGGCATCGTACAGGATGCTGAGGACCACGTCAGCCGGCACAGCGGCCTCGGCGGCGGTGTCCGCCACCCGGCCCACCCCGACGGCCCGCGCCCGCTCGCGCGTGCGGTTCCAGAGGGTCAGGTCGTGGCCGGCCGCCGCCAGCCTGCGGGCGATGGCTGTGCCCATCTTGCCGGTGCCCAGGAGTGCGACGTTCACAGCCACATGGTAGGAGGGTTCACAGGAACCTCCGGCCGTGATGCCTCGCTGAAGGCCAGTTGCTGCCAGATTGGCAGCAACTGGCAGCAAATTGGCAGCAGCGAGAGCGATCGAGCGGTCACCTGCAGGTTGGTGCTATTACCAGCTAAACTGGCATCAGCAGAAAGTGCGAATTCCCCAGCCTCCCCCGGACACCAGCCCGATCCTTGCCGGGTTGATGAAGGATCCCGACAAGCTCGAACTCCTGCTCGCACTGCTGCCCGCGGCGGCGGTGGAGGGTCGCTACCTGCCATGGGACCAGCTCCGGAACCGGCCGGCGCCGCCCGGCCTCACGCACCAGGAGTGGTGGTGCGCGGTGAAGCTGGCCCGATCCAGCATGCGGCGGGAGCTGCCCCTCGAGGACAGCAGTGGCCGATCCTTCACGTACGCGCTGCCCGACCAGATCCTGCAGGCGATCGAAGCGGTGAACCGGGACGCCAGCGGCAACATCGGCATCAACGAACAGGTGACGAACCCGGCCACGCGCGACCGGTACCTGGTCAGCTCGCTGATCGAGGAGGCCATCACCTCGAGTCAGCTGGAGGGCGCGTCGACGACGCGCCAGGTCGCCAAGGACATGATCCGCAGCGGCCGAAAGCCTCGGGATCGCAGCGAGCGAATGATCCTCAACAACTACCTGGCGATGCGCCACATCCGCGAGCTGAGCGGAGAGCAGCTCACGCCGTGGCTGGTCCTCGAGATCCACCGCATCGTGACCGACGGCACCCTTGACGATCCCGGCGCGTCCGGCCACCTCCAGCTGCCGGGCGAGCCCCGCGTGGCGATCTACGACAACGAGGGCAATCTGCTGCACCACCCGCCTCCTGCGGCTGAGCTGCCGGGGCGACTGGAGCGACTGTGCGACTTCGCCAACGCCCGGATCGGTGGCGGCTACGTGCCGTCGGTGATCCGCGCCATTGCCGTCCACTTCATGCTGGCGTACGACCACCCGTTCGCAGACGGCAACGGACGGACCGCGAGGGCGCTCTTCTACTGGTCCATGCTCCAGCAGGGGTTCTGGCTCACGGAGTTCCTGTCCATCTCGCGCATCCTGAGAGCCGCACCGGCTCAGTACAGCAGGAGCTTCCTCCACACCGAGCAGGACGAGAACGACCTCACCCACTTCGCCATCTACCAGCTCCAGGTGGTGCAGCGGGCGATCAGGGACCTGAACCTCTATCTCGAGCGCAAGCTGCGCGAGCTCCGCGACATGCAGCAATCACTGGCCGCGATGCCGGGCGAGTTCAACCACCGGCAGGTCGCCCTCCTGAGGCACGCCGCCAGGCACCCGGGAGCGATGTACACCGTGGTGTCCCACGGCACCAGCCACGACGTCGTGCGAGAGACCGCCCGCCAGGATCTGCTGGGCCTGGAGGCGCGCGGCCTCCTGGAGAGGCGCAGGCTGGGCAAGGGCTTCGTATGGATGCCGGTCGACGATCTGCCCCGCAGGCTCGACCAGCGCGATGGAGCGGGTCGGGCGCCGGCGCGACCGCGCTCGGTTTAGCCGACCGCCACCAGTGCCTGGTTGGGGCTGACCACCTCGCCTTCCTTGACGTACACCTCGACGACCTTGCCTGGCTGCGTGGCCACGATGTCGTTCTGCATCTTCATCGCCTCCAGGACCGCCACGACGTCGCCCAGCTTGACCTCGTCGCCGACCTTGACCGGCACCTTCACGATCAGGCCCTGCATGGGCGCCGTGATCGCGCCGTCACGGGCGCGGCGCGGCCCCGGAGCCGCCGTCGCACCGGCCGGCGCGGCGACCGCCGTCGCCGGCAGCACCGCGATCCCCGCCCCCGCGACGCGGACGTGGAAGACCTCGCCCTCCACCTCGACCTCGAACTCCGCCGCGACGGCCTGCGGCGCTGTCGCCGGGTCCGCCGGCGGAGCCTCGACCGCGGCCGCCTCGCTCGTGCCGTCGGCCGGCGTCGCCTCGGCGGTGGCGTCCGCGCCCCGGTCAGCCTCGGCGACAGGCGCCTTCGCCGGCGTCCGCGGGGATGCGCCCAGCGCCTGGAACAGCTCCACGGCCAGCGCCGGGAACATCAGGTAGGTCAGCACCCGCTCGTCAGTCGGCTCGATCGACCGTCTGGCGAGCTGGGCGCGGGCGTCCTCCACCTGTGGTTCGAGCAGGTCCGCCGGTCGCACGGTGATCGGCTCCTCCTGGCCCAGCACCATCCGCCTGACCTCCACGTCCGCCGGCTGCGGCGGGGCGCCGTAGAGGCCGTGAAGGTAGTCCTTGAGCTCCTGTGACACTGTCGCGTAGCGGTCGCCGCCCAGGACGTTGTACACGGCCTGGGAGGCGATCAGCTGCCGGACCGGCGCCACCAGCGGCGGGAATCCGAGATCGCGCCGCACGCGCGGCACCTCGTCCAGCGCCTCCCGCAGCCGCGCCAGCGCGTTGTGGCTCTCCAGCTGGCGGTGGATGTCCTCCAGCATGAAGGCCGGCATCTGGTAACGCAGGATGTCCGAGTCGATGCCACCGGCCGCCGGCGGCAGGTGTTCCAGGTGGCGGCGCCTGACCTCGGCCAGCTCCAGCTTGATCTCGACCAGCCGCTCCAGGTCGAGGCCGGTGTCGTGATCGCCTCCCGCCAGCGCGGCGACCAGGCTCTCCGTGGCCGGCTGGGAGGCGCCCCCGGCCAGCGGCGACATGGCCGTGTCGAGCACGCTCGCCCCAGCCTCGACCGCGGCCATGTACGCCATCGGCGCCATGCCGCTGCCGCAGTGGGAGTGGACGACGATGGGCAGGTCCACGGCGCCGCGCAGCATCGTCACCAGCCGCGAGGTGGCCTGAGGGCTCAGCAGCCCCGACGTGTCCTTGATCACCAGGTCGTCGACGCCGAGGGCGGCCAGGCGCTGCGCCATCGAGCACCAGAGGCCCGGGTCGTGCGCCGGGCTCAGCGCGTAGCAGAGGGCGCCCTGCACCCGCTTGCCCGCCCGCTGCGCCGCTCGGATCGCGACCTCCATGTTGCGCACGTCGTTGAGCGGGTCGAAGATGCGGAACACGTCCACGCCGTTGCGCGCCGCGGTGGCCACGAACAGCTCGACCGCGTCGTCCGCGTAGTTCCGGGCGCCGACCAGGTTCTGACCGCGCACCAGCGCCTGGATGGGCGTCGCCGGCGTCACCGCGTGCAGCCGGCGCAGCACATCCCACGGATCCTCACCCAGGCGAAGAGCGCTCTCGAAGCTCGCGCCGCCGAACGCCTCGATGCTGAACATCCCGACCGGGTCCAGCTTCCGGGCGATCGAGACCAGCTCCTCGCTTCGCATCCGTCCGCCGAGGAGGGAGTGATTGCCGTCACGCAACGTGGTGTCCGTCAACCGCAGCAGCGGCTTCACTGCGTTAGCGATGTGCCAGTGCCTTCCTTTTCTCGAGGTGCCGAGCCGCCACTTCCGGATCGGTCACGCCCAGGACCCGCGCGGCGAACCAGGCCGCGTTCTTCGCGCCGGCCTCACCGATCGCCATGGTCGCGACGGGGATCCCCGCCGGCATCTGCACGATCGAGTACAGCGAGTCCTGCCCGCCCAGGTACTGCGTCGGCACCGGTACCCCGACGACCGGGAGATCGGTCCACGCGGCCACGACACCCGGCAGGTGAGCCGCGCCGCCGGCCGCCGCGATGACGACCTTCAGACCGCGCTCACGAGCGGAGGACGCCCACTCCATGACCCCCGCGGGATCGCGGTGAGCGGAACAGATCACCAGCTCCGACTCGATCCCGAACTCCTCCAGCTGCCTCAGACACGCCTCCATCAGCGGGAGGTCCGATTTCGAACCGAGAATGACGCCGACCTCAGGCACCGATCGCTTCCTGTGCAATGTCCTTACGGAAGAAAGCCCCGTGAAATCGTACTCGGACGGCTCCCGCCAGCGCTGCCATCCGGGCCTCCTCCACGCTGGCGCCCATGCCGACCGTGGTGAGCACCCTGCCGCCCGAGGTCACCAGACCCCGCTCCGGGATCCTTCGGGTCCCCGCGTGGAAGACCAGCACGCCGTCGGGCACGCTGCTCAGGCCCTGCACCTCGAACCCGGTCTCGTAGCTCTCGGGGTAGCCGCCGGAGGCGACGACCACGCCAACCGCGGGACGGTCCCACCACTCCACCCGAGGTCGGTCGGGCAGGTCGCCGAGCGCCGCCGCCAGCAGCAGCGGGACCAGGTCGGACCTGAGCCGGGGCAGCACGACCTGCGTCTCGGGATCGCCGAAGCGGGCGTTGAACTCCAGCACCCGGGGGCCGTCCGCGGTCAGCATCATTCCCGCGTACAGGACTCCGCGGTAGGCGAAGCCGCGGCGCGCGAGCTCCCGCAGCGCGGGCGCCAGTGCGATCCTGGTCGCCTCGGCGACGAGCTCGTCGCCGACTCCCGCCGGCGGCGAATAGGCGCCCATGCCGCCGGTGTTGGGGCCCTCGTCGCCATCCCGGGCGCGCTTGTAGTCGCGGGCGGGCGCCAGCGGGACGACCCGCTCACCGTCGCAGATGCCGAACACCGAGATCTCCGGGCCCTCCAGGCGCTCCTCGACGACGATCGTCGCCCCCGCTCGGCCGTACGTGTGACGGACGAGCATCTCGTCGATCGCGCGCTCGGCCTCGTGCTGGTCGCCGCAGACCAGCACGCCCTTGCCCAGGGCCAGGCCGTCCGCCTTGACGGCCACCCGGCCACCCAGCTTCCGGGCGAAGCGGCGGGCCGGCTCCGGCTCCGTGAACGTGCCGTAGTCGGCCGTCGGGATTGCCGCGGCCACCATGAGCTCCTTGGCGAAGCTCTTGCTGCTCTCGATTCGCCCGGCGTCCCGGTCCGGCCCGAAGACGGGGATGCCCGCGTCACGCAGCGCGTCGCCGACGCCCGCGGCCACCGACGCGTCGGGCCCGAGGATGGCGAGACCGATCTTCTCCTTGCGGGCCAGCCGGGCCAGCCGGACAGGATCGTCGGCGGGGACCGGCACGTTGCGGGCGATCGTCGCGGTCCCGGCGTTGCCGGGGGCGACGTACACGCGCTCCGCGAGCGGCGAGCGAAGGCACTTCCAGGCGAGCGCATGCTCACGGGCGCCCGACCCGACCACCAGGATCCTCATGCCCTCACTCCCCCCCCATCCCGGCCCTCTGCATTCGAGAGGGAGCTGGATGGGGGGCGGGGACAGCTGGCTATTCCCACTCGATCGTGCCGGGCGGCTTGCTGGTCACGTCGAAGACGACGCGGTTGACGCCCGGCACCTCGTTGACGATCCGGTTGGAGATGCGGGCCAGCACGTCGTAGGGCAGCCGTGCCCAATCCGCGGTCATCGCGTCCTCCGAGGTTACGACCCGCACCGCCACCACGTTGGCGTACGTGCGGTAGTCGCCCATGACGCCGACGGTCTGGAGCGGCGTCAGCACGGCGAAGGACTGCCAGACCTGGCGGTACAGCCCGTTCCGCTTGATCTCGTCGACCACCACCCAGTCGGCGCCCCGCAGCACCTCCAGGCGTTCGGCCGTCACCTCGCCCAGGCAGCGGATCGCGAGCCCCGGGCCGGGGAACGGCTGGCGGTAGACCATGTCCTCTGGCAGGCCCAGCTCCAGGCCGACCGCGCGCACCTCGTCCTTGAAGAGGTAGCGCAGCGGCTCGACGAGCTGGAAGCGCAGGCCCGGCGGCAGCCCGCCCACGTTGTGGTGCGTCTTGATCTTGGTCGCCGAGGCAACGGTGTCGGGCGCGGTCGACTCGATGACGTCCGGATAGAGCGTGCCCTGGGCGAGGAAGCCGATCTCGCCGCGCGTCTCGGCCAGCAGGTGGGCCTCCGCCTCGAAGACCCGGATGAACTCCCGGCCGACCGTCCGGCGCTTCTCCTCCGGGTCGAGCACGCCGCGCAGCGCGCCGAGGAAGCGGTCGGTCGCGTCCACGTACCGGATGTCGAGGTCCAGGTTGCCGTGGAACACGTCGAGCACCCGCTCCGGCTCCTCGCGGCGAAGCAGGCCGTTGTTCACGAAGACGCAGGTGAGCTGGTCACCGACCGCGCGGTGGACCAGCGTGGCCGCCACCGCGCTGTCGACGCCGCCGCTCAGCGCGCAGATCACCCGGCCGTCGCCCACGGCGGCCCGGATGGACCCTGTCGCGTCGGCGATGAACGAGCCGGCCGTCCACGTCCCGGCGCAGCCGCACACGCGATAGAGGAAGTTGCGCAGGACGTCGCGGCCCTGAGGCGTGTGGTGCACCTCGGGGTGGAACTGGATGCCCAGCACGCCGGCGCCGTCGCCGAAGGCGGCGATGGGCGCATTGCCGCTGCTGGCCAGCCCGTGGAAGCCCTGTGGCAGCCGCAGGACGTGGTCGCCGTGGCTCATCCACACGGGCAGCTCTCGGGGCAGGCCCTCGAAGAGGCGGGCCGGGTCGTCCACCGCGAGGAGCGCCGGTCCGTACTCCCGCTTGCCGGCGGCGGCCACCTCGCCACCCAGGTGGTGAGCGATCAGCTGCATCCCGTAGCAGATGCCGAGCACCGGGACGCCGGCCCGCAGCAGCGCGGGGTCGACCTGCGGCGCGCCCGGCTCGTACACGCTGGCCGGACCGCCGCTCAGGATGACGCCGGCCGGCTGGCGGCGCTCCAGCTCCGCCCACGGCGTGGTGCCGGGCACGAGCTCGCAGTACACGTTCGCCTCGCGCACGCGGCGCGCGATCAGCTGCGAGGTCTGGGAGCCGAAGTCCAGGACCAGGACCACCTCGCTCGGGCGCGTCGACACGACCGGTGGGGAGCTTCGTATCTCCCCTGCGATCATCTCCCCATCCCCACGTTCTGGGAACGCTGGAGCAGCTTGCCCTCGCTGGTGATCTGGGGAGCGATCACGAGCTCCACCTGGTGGAACGCGGCCACGTCCGCGGCGCCGCACACGCCCAGCGAGGAGCGGAGCGCACCGGCGAAGTTCTGCGTTCCGTCGTCGACCCGCGCCGGGCCGACCAGGATCTCGGCCAGGGTGGCCCTGACGCCCACCTCGATCCGCGTGCCGCGGGGCAGGTTCGGGTCGGGGGTGGCCATGCCCCAGTTGAAGCCGCGCGATGCCGACTCGGCGGCGCCCGCGAGGGGCGAGCCGACCATCACCGCGTCGGCACCGGCGGCGAACGCCTTGCAGACGTCGGCGCCCACCCGCATGCCGCCGTCCGTGATGACCGCGACGTGCCGGCCGGTGCGGCGGCGGTGCTCGTCGCGGGCGGCGGCCACGTCGCAGGTGGCCGTGATCTGGGGCACGCCGACCCCCAGCACCGCCCGCGTCGTGCAGGCGGCGCCAGGCCCGACCCCGACGAGCAGGCCGGCGACGCCGGTCTCCATCAGCTCGAGGGCGGTGTCGTACTGCACGCAGTTGCCGACCACGACCGGGATGGAGACCTCGCGGCACAGCCGGTCGAACGAGAGCTGGTGGTAGCTGCTCGACCGGTGGCGCGCGGTCAGCACCGTGCCCTGGACCACGAGGACGTCGGCCCCCGCCTCCTCGACAAGGCGGGCTCGCTCCGCCGCGTGGGCGGGCACCGTCGAGACGGCGCAGGCCACGCCGGCGGCCTTGATCTCACGAATCCGGGCCGTGACCAGGTGCGGCTTGACCGGCTCCATGTACGCGTCTTTGAGGACCTGGTTGACCTCCGCGCGGCCGGCCTCGGCGATCCGCCGCACGACCGGCGCGGAGTCCTCGTACCGCGTGTGCACACCGTCCAGGTTCAGCACCGCGATTCCGCCGAGGCGGCCCATGGCGATGGCGAACGGGACGTCGACGACCCCGTCCATGGCCGAGCCCCAGAAGGGCAGTGGTAGCTCGAGGTCGCCGATGCGGAACGAAATGTCGACCTCGTCGGGGTTCAGCGTGATTCCGCCGGGGACGAGCGCGATCTCGTCAAACCCGTACGCACGCCGCGCCCTCCTTCCGATTCCTATCTCCAGACCGGCTTCGGTGCGCTGCGTCAGAGTTTCGATGGGTATGCGTGCTCCTCGAGGCGTCGGGTGAATTGCCGCCGATTATAGCCCGGGGCCGTAGGGTCCTACGGTCCGAGGAGCCGGCCGGGTTCCTCCTGCGGGCCGGCCAGCGTCCGCCAGACGTCGGGTCGCTGGCGCCGGCGGTCCTGCTGACGTCCGGTCACCCTGGCCAGCTCGGCCTCGACGGCGTCGGCCAGCTCGTGGATGTCGAACTCGCCGCGCAGCCACTCCCTGCCGAACGCCTCGCAGAGCTTGACCTCGTCAGGCGGCAGCGGCGCCTGACCCTGGATGGCGATGTTCAGCGGGCCGAAGCGGGTGGGCTTCCGCCTGGCGACCTCTGGCGCGGTGCGCATCATGTCCAGAAGCACCTGCGCGGGCCGCGGATTGCGCGATATCACGACCCGAACCGCCTCGCGCGCGGTGGACGAAAGGGGCACGGCCCGATCGTACCTGGCAGCATTGCCCCGTGGACAGCGCAACCGTGCTCATGTGGCAGGGCGCACTGGCGCCGTCGCTCGAGCTGGCGATCGTCGAACTGGCCGACGACGCGCTCAGCGCGAGGGGCACCGCGATCCGCGGCGCGCCGGAGCCGTGCACGGTCTCGTACCAGTTGGAGACGGCCGCCGGCTACGTGACCTCCTCGTTGCGCGTGGACGCGTGGGGCACGGACTGGTCGCGCTCGCTGGAGCTGTGGCGTGACGCCAGGGGCCAGTGGCGGGCCAGCCCGGGCGGCCTGCTCCCGCAGCTCGACGGCGCCCTCGATTGCGACCTGGCGTACTGCTGCCTGACCAACACCATGCCGGTGCTGCGCAACCGCCTGCACGGCCGGTCGGGCTCCGCCAACCTCCTGGTGGCGTGGGTGTCCGTCCCGGACCTGTCGGTCCACG
>DASYBH010000050.1:0-4192 GCA_036500885.1 Candidatus Dormiibacterota bacterium | reverse complement strand
GGTGAGCCGGCCACCCTCGAACCGGCGGCTCCAGTCCCCGCCGCGGCTCAGGAAGCCCACGCGCCCCTCCAGCAGCAGCGCGGCGCCCATGGCGAGGATGAAGACGCCCGCGATGTGCGCCAGGGGCAGCCGGTTGACCAGCAGCAGGGAGCCGAGCACCGAGGCGGTCGCCCCGAGCGCGATGAACACCAGCGAGAACCCGCCGGCGAACAGCGCGGCGGCCAGGACGGTCCGCCGCCGGTCGGCCGTCGCCGACCCGGTGAGGTAGCCGAGGTACCCGGGAAGCAGCGGCAGGCTGCAGGGAGAGGTGATGGAGATCAGACCCGCTCCGAACGCGACCGCGAGGCTGACGACGTTCACTCCGGTGACCATCCCGACCCCAATCCTAGTCACCGTTCTGCTCGGTGACAGACTGAGCAGATGATCACAGGCATCGGGCATGTCGCCTTTCGGGTCACGGATCTGGGGCGGGCTCTGGACTTCTACTGCGGGACGCTGGGGTTTCGCGAGGCGTTCCGGCTGGAGCGCGACGGAGAGCCGTCACCGTGGATCGTCTACCTGCAGCTGGCGCCCGGCCAGTTCCTGGAGCTGTTCCCCGGCGGCGAGGGTACGGTGGCGCCGCTGTCTCGCGCGGCAGGGTACAACCACTTCTGCCTCGTCGTTGACGACCTGCGCGCGACGCTGCGGGAGCTGGAGGCGAGGGGGCTCACCGTCTCCGGGCAGCCCGTGCACGGACCGGACCACAACTGGCAGCACTGGATCACCGACCCGGACGGCAATGCGATCGAGCTGATGGAGATCACGCCCGCCTCCCCCCACGCGGCAGCGGAGGCGGTTTGGGGGGAGAGGTAGGTCAGCTGGAGCTGGGCGACTGGGGGCGGTCCCCAGCTCCGTGCCTTCCCTCCGCCGCTCGTCGGATGCCGCCGGCCCGGAACTCGTCGATGCGCGGCTGCAGCGCCCAGAACGTGAGCCCGGCGATCAGAAGGGCGGGCACCAGCTGGACGACGGCCATCCCGGCCAGCACCACCTCGGCCGACGTGATGCTGGAGTCGAATTGGCCCTGGAGTCTCGTGATGACGAGGCCCAGGTACCAGTCCACGTCGGCGAACGCGAAGACCAGCTGGTTCTGGTTGGTGCCGAGCGCGAGCGCGATCGCGTCGGCCGCCCTGCCCTGGGTCGCCCTCGCGCGCACCGTGGCGTCGACGTCGATGAACTTCCGGTAGAGACCGAGCACGCGCAGCGCCGCCCTGCGCTCCGCGTCGGTGGTCGACGCCTTCAGCTCGTCCGCCAGCAGCCCGCCGAACCGCACCTGGCCGCGCTCCGCGTCCTGCATCAGCTCGGCGGTCAGCGGCCGGTCGACCAGCTGGCGCGTCTCCTCCTGGAAGGCCGCGTCCGCCATGTCCGCGCCGGTCCTGGTCGCCTGCTCGCGCTGGATGAGCCACAGGCTCTCGTTCCCGTTCGCGTCGTACAGGAGGGCGCGCGCGTTCCACAGGTGCAGCAGGCGCGCGTACGTCTGGTCCTCGACCGTCCGGATCGAGCTGGTCGCCATGAACCCGCCGGCGCCGGTCGCGCCCCCCACGACCAGGAGCAGCAGGGTCGCCGCCAGGAGCTTCCGGTTCCGCCTCCGGTGGAACTTCCTGCGCAGGAAGCTCTGTGTGTACGCGAGCAGGCCCAGGAGGACCACCGCCACGGCCGCGTAGACGGTCCCGAGCCACTCCGTGATGACGAGGGTGCGGTTCGCCTGGTCCAGCTGACTGGAGTAGAGGCTCCGCAGCGCGTCGACCCGATCCAGGATGCCGGTGCCGGGGGCGTGCATCATGCCGGTCGCGGCCTTCAGGTAGACGGTGCCCTCGGGCCGCCCCTGCCGGTCATCCACGTTGGCGGTGTTCACCAGCCCCACGTACTGGTCGATCAGCGTGACGACGGTCTGGATTCGCTGGCTGGCATCGGACCCGCCGGGGTTGTGCTCGCTGGCGGTCTGTAACTCGCGGCTCGCCGCGGCGATGTCCGCCTGGTACTGCAGCTCCGGCAGCGTGACCTCCGAGCCGCCCGCCAGGTACGCGTTCGCCGCGCTGCGGTCGGCCTCGGCCAGCCAGGCGTGGATGCGCTGCATGCCGAGGATGGCCGGCACGGTGCGCTGGTGGACACCGATCACGGTCACCTCGGCGACGACGACCGTTGTGGCGCCGATGACGGTGAGCGCGATGGCGGACGCCGCGATCAGGATCGAGAGCGCGCGCAGGCGGCGTGGCGTCCTCCCGGCCGGCCTGCGGGCGGCCTCCTGACGGAGGCGACTCAATCGGGAGCTCAGCGGGGCCGTCTGTTCCGACGTATCAGACAACTGTCATCGGACGGACGTCATTGGCGCACTCCACGAGGATGATCTTCTCATCCTCGGCCGCGACCAGTGCCAGGTCCCGGTAGGCCTGCTCGAGCGCGAACCGGATGGGGTTCTCTGCCAGCGGCTGGCCGAGCAGCCGCACGTCCGGCCGCCGCGAGCGGCGCATGCGGGGGAGCAGCACCAGCGCCGCCTCGAAGAGCCCGACCGCCAGCTCGGCCTGCTGCTCGGCCGCCAGCGGCAGCCGCTCGATGACGGACGAGGCGCGGGCCAGGTCGTCAGCCGTGGGTCCCGAGCGGCCGCCCTGGATCAGCGCCCTGGCCAGTGCGAGCTGCGCCGGCATGTGCAGGCTCGACGTGGGCGGGATGCGCTCGTAGGCCTCCACCATCCCGGTCATGTCGCCCTGGGCCAGGCGGGTTCGTGCCAGACCAAAGCTGGCGGAGGTGAAGCCGGGGTCCGTTGACGAGACGACATCGTAGTGACGGGCTGCGGTCTCGAGGTCGCCGGCCAGCTCGGCGGCCAGTGCGAGCGCCAGCCGGGGGGCGAGCTCGCCGGGCAGTTCGGAGTAGACCAGGTCGAACGCCAGGGTGGCCTCGCCCCCCCTGCCCTGCGCCAGCAGCGACAGGCCGCGATACCAGTTGACGCGCCACTCGCGCCGGTTGTCGGACTCCAGCCAGGCCAGGACGGCCTCGGCCTCCGCGTGCCGGCCGATCTCGATCTCCGCCCTGGCCAGCGCAAGCTGCGGCTCGACGGAGGCCTCGATCTCGCCACGCGCCAGCGCGTCGCGCAGGACGGTCACCTGCTGGGCGGGCTGGAGCACCTGGGCGTCGATCACGTAGCTGGCGGCGGGGTCGGCCGTGTCGACCCTGGGTGGCGGCAGGTGGCGCCAATCCGGCGCGGGGTCGGCGCCGGTGGACAGCCAGCGCATGGCGTGCACGTTCCCGCCGAACACCTTGCTGGGCGCCGGTCGAGGCGCGGCCTGGCTGGTGGCGGTGACCTCTCGGAGCACGGCCTCCAGCGCCTCCGCCATCTCCCCGGCGCTCTGATAGCGGTCCCCGGGGTCGTGCGCGGTGGCCTTCATCAGGAAGCGGTACAGCGACTCGTGCTGCTCGAACACGGGGTCGTGGTCGCGCGCGGGCAGCCGGTACCGGTACGTCGTCTGGTACGTCGGCAGGTCGAGGACCAGCACCGCCAGGCAGCGGGCGACCGAGTAGAGGTCGGAGGGGACCGATGGGCCGTCCGACATCATCTCGGGCGCCTGGTACCCGTCCGTGCCGTAGACGATCGGGTCCTGGTCCGCCAGCCGGGTGACGGCGCCCAGGTCGATCAGCTTGACGTCGTCGCCCTGGAGCATCACGTTGTCCGGCTTGAAGTCGTTGTAGGCGAGGCCGAGGTCGTGCAGGTAGCCCAGGGCCGGCAGCACGGCGAGGATGTACGCGATCGCCAGGTCCACGGGCAGCGGCCCCTCGCCGTCTCGCCTCCGCTCCCGGAGCACGCTCTTGAGCGTCTTGCCGCCGATGTACTCCATGACTATGTAGCCGCCGCTGCTGTGCTCGACGACGTTGTAGATGCGCACGACGTTGGGGTGCTCGACCCGCGCCAGGAACTGGCGCTCGGTCAGCGCGGCGGCCAGCGCGTTCGGGTCGCTCGAGTTGAGGAGGCCCTTCAGGACGACCCACCGGTTCGAGACGCGCTCGTCCTGGGCCAGGTAGATCCAGCCCAGGCCGCCGTAGGCGAGGCAGCCGAGGACGCGGTACTGCTCGGCCAGCAGGTCCCGGGGCGCCAGCGCCGGGATGAACGAGAAGGGGGTGCGGCACTTGCTGCAGAACCCGAGCACCCGGCCGGGCTTCCCGG
>DASYBH010000049.1:0-19042 GCA_036500885.1 Candidatus Dormiibacterota bacterium | reverse complement strand
TGCTCGACGACGCCACCGGCGAGCTCGTCGTCGAAGACGGCCCCGACGGGCACTGGAGCCGGCCGCCGGCGTTCGAGTCGGGTGGCGGCGGGCTCGTCTCGACCGCCGACGACTACCTCGCCTTCGCCTCGGCCCTGCTCGGCGGCGGTACCCACCGCGGCGAGCGGGTGCTCTCGCGGCCGTCGGTGACGCTGATGACGAGCGACCACCTGACGCCGGCGCAGAAGGCGGTTTCCATCTGGCCGGGGTACTTTGACGACATCGGCTGGGGTTTTGGGATGTCGGTCCGCACCCGGCGCACGCACCTCGGACCCTCCGTCGGGAGCTACGGATGGCACGGCCGATACGGCACCGTCTCGTACAACGACCCTGCCGAGGACATGACGACAATCCTCATGATCCAGCGGGCGCCCGGGCTACCTTGGCTGCCCATCTTCCTCGACTTCTGGACTGCTGTCTACCAGGCGATCGACGACTGATCGCGGCGCCGGAGACCGCCGGGTCAGACGGCGGTGTCCCTGGCTCGGCCGCGAGCAGCGACCTGCTCAGCCACGCTCCAGGGCAGCGGGCACCAGAGTGGCCACGATCGACAGTTGGGTCAGGTGGTCGCCGCTGACCTCACTCCACGAAGACGGCCCTGGCGATGCCGAGCGGCACCTGCCGGCGGCGTCCCCCGATCGCGACCTTGATCGGGCTCTCGTACAGGCTCTCGGCCAGGACCTCGACCTGCTGGCCGGGGCGAAGGCCGAGCTCGCGCATCGCTCGCAGCTTGCCGGGGTCGCGATCGGACACCCGCCGGATGGTCACCCGCTCACCCTGAAGGACGTCGCCCAGTGAGCGGTACTCGGCGCTGACGAGCTCGCCCGCCGCGCTCGGGATAGGATCGCCGTGCGGGTCGAGGTCCGGCCGCCCGAGCGCCTCGTAGATCCGCTCCTCCATCCGCCGGGAGATCACGTGCTCCATGGACTCGGCCTCGTCGTGCACCTCGTCCCACGGGTAGTCGAGCATCTTCACGAGGAAGAGCTCGATCAGCCGGTGCCGGCGGATCGTCTGGAGCGCGGCCGCCGTCCCCTGCGCGGTGAGCTGGGCTCCCCGGTAGCGGTCGTACGTCACGAGCTCCAGGGTGCGGAGGGAGCCGAGCATCTCCGTGACCGACGCCGGCGCCACTGCCAGGCGCTCGGCCAGCTGACTCGTGCTGACGCTCGCCTCCTCACCGCCGAGGTGGTAGAGCGCCTTCAGGTAGTCCTGCCGAGCGCGCGTCAGTTTCGCCGCCGGGTCGACCTTGGCGTTCATGTGCATAGTTTCGGGCGAACGCGGCGCGGCCAGCCGGAGTGCCGGCGCCGGCGGGTGGGCCCATGGTCAGCGTTCGGGCCGGGCGTGGCGGCTGAGCTGCGCGTCCGTCGCTATTCGAGGTAGTCCCGAAGCTTCCGAGCCCGGGAGGGGTGGCGCAGCTTGCGCAGCGCCTTGGCCTCGATCTGGCGGATGCGCTCGCGGGTCACGCCGAAGCGCTTGCCGACCTCGTCGAGGGTGCGCTGGTGCCCGTCGATCAGACCGAAGCGGAGCTGGAGGACCCGGCGCTCGCGTGGGGTGAGCGTGTCGAGGATGTCCTCCATCTCGTCCCGGAGCACGATCAACGACGCCACGTCCGGCGGGGACACCGCCTCGCGGTCCTCCACGAAGTCGCCGAGGTGGGAGTCCTCCTCCTCTCCGATCGGCGTCTCCAGCGACACGGGGTCCTGCGAGATCCGGACGATCTCCCGGACCCGCTCCGCCGTGACGCCCATCTCATCGCCGATCTCCTCATGGGTCGGCTCGCGGCCCAGCTCCTGGAGCAGCCGGCGCTGGATCCGGACCAGCTTGTTGATCGTCTCGACCATATGGACCGGGATGCGGATGGTCCGTGACTGGTCGGCGATCGCACGCGTGATCGCCTGCCGGATCCACCACGTCGCGTAGGTGGAGAACTTGTAGCCCTTGTGGTAGTCGAACTTCTCCACGGCGCGGATCAGGCCCATGTTGCCCTCCTGGATCAGGTCCAGGAGCGGCATCCCGCGGCCGAGGTACTTCCTCGCGATCGAGACCACCAGCCTGAGGTTCGCCTCGGTCAGGTGCCGCCGAGCAGCGTCGTCGCCGGCCTCGATCCTCTGGGCGAGCGAGACCTCGTCCTGCGCGGTCAGCAGGCTGACGCGGCCGATCTCCTTCAGGTACAGCCGCACCGGGTCGTCGAACGAGACGAACTCCATCGTCTCGATCTCGAGACGGACATCGTCGTCCGTCTCGTCCTTCTCCTCGAACTCGCGGTCCGAGATCTCGATGCCCAGTTCCACGAACGCCCGGAAGACCCGGAACATCTGGTCGGGCTCGACGTCCATGTCCGGGAAGCCCTGAACGACTTCGTCAGGGGTCAGGTAGCCCTGCTCCTTGCCCTTGACGATCAGGGCCTCGGCCTGCTGCATCAACAGGTCTTCGAGCTTCGTCTGCGCGCGCTCCTGCGCTTTCGCCACGATTGCGACTATCTCCCTCTGACGGTGCTCAACAGGGCTGCGTCAGCCGGCTCGCGCGCGGCGAGCGCGCGAATGGGTTCACAGGGTGCGGGGACACTGATGATCGCCCCGCATCGCCTAGAGTGAACACGACCTCCTCCGCAGGGAGGGCACCGGGCGAAGCCACCTCGTCGCGGTTCGTTCGCGACAGGTCAAAAGAAACCCTAACCCCGTCACCCACCGCGTCTAGCTCAGTAATGGCTATCACCTTAAATTATATAACATCTCCGGAGGTCGCCCTGCAACCGCCGCCGCCCATCGATCGATGCGAGGAGATCGCAACATTCGCCGCGCTCACGATCCGAGACTCATGAAGGCCGGGTTGCTCGTCGATGTCTGACGAGTCGGCTCTGACCGAGACCGAGTACCTGGCCAGCTACGACCCGCGCGGCTTCCCCCCGATCGGCGTCACCGTCGACGTGGTCCTGCTCACGGTTCGCCAGGCCAGGTTCAGCGTGCTACTGGTTCGGCGCGCCCGCCACCCGGAGCGTGGGAAGTGGGCGCTGCCGGGTGGCTTCGTCGAGGTGGACGAGGACCTCGACGACGCCGCCCGGCGTGAGCTGGCCGAGGAGACCGGCCTGTCGGAGCTGCCGCCCGGCCTGTACCTGGAGCAGCTGCGCACCTACGGCACGCCGGGTCGCGATCCCCGCATGCGCGTCGTCTCCATCGCGTACGTGGCGTTCGCGCCAGACGTGCCGTCGCCGACCGCCGGCTCCGACGCCGACCTGGCCCGGTTCTGGCCGGTCGGCGAGCTCGGCACGCGGGAGGGGCCGCAGCTGGCGTTCGACCACGCCCGCATCATCGCCGACGGGGTGGAGCGAGCGCGGGCCAAGATCGAGTACACGCCGCTGGCGGCGGCGTTCCTGGAGGAGCCCTTCACGCTCTCCGAGCTTCGCGCGATCTACGAGGAGGTATGGGGCCTGCCCCAGGACCCCTCGAACTTCCGGCGCAAGGTCCTGCGGCTGGAGGGCTTCGTCACGCCGGTCGGCGAGATCGCGCCGCCCCGGGGCGCGCAGGGCGGCCGACCTGCCGAGCTGTACGGCCGGGGACCGGCGCGCCTGCTCTGGCCGCCCCTGCGCCGGCACGAGGCGGAGGACGCGTCCCCGGACGAGGAGTAGACGAATGATTCCGAACTTGGTCTGAAGCACGAAGACCAAGAGATTCGAGGTCAGCCTCCACGCTCTAGCTGGCGCGTTCCGGCCCCTATTGAGGCCCGTCGAGCCCGGCCGTGTGTACCTTCAGGCTCTTTCGGAATGCCCGGGTCAGCCCCCCTCCGGCCCGGCGCCGTGCTCGTAGAAGCGGCGGCGCCAGCCGGCGATCAGGTGGTTGAGCTCCAGCCCGACCACACCGTAGCGCTGGAGCCCGTGCCGGATCACCTCGACGCCGCCCTCGAACTCGGGCTGCACGACCGCATTCGCCCCGGCTCGGCGCAGCCGGCGCACGTCCTCGCCGCGCTGGGCCCGGGCCACGATGTGGAGCCGCTTGCCGGCGCCCCTGGCGCTGCGCACGATGCGCTCGGCGTCCGCGACGTCCGGGACGAGCGCCGCCAGCAGCCGGGCCGCGGGAAGCGCCGCGTGCTCCAGCACGGCCGGGTTGGCCGCGTCGCCCTGGACCACCGGCAGGCCGCGCTCGCGCAGCCGGGCGGCCGCCTCCGGGTTGTACTCCACGATCAGGCACGGGATGCCGCGATGCTGCAGGGCGTCGACAAGCTCGCTGCCCACCCGGCCGCAGCCGCAGACCACCGCGTGGCCTCGGAGGCGGCCGGCGACGTCGCCGGGACCGGCCCGGCCATCGAAGAAGCGGCCCAGCAGCGGCAGGCCGCCCGCGGCCCGCACCAGCAGAGGGGCGGCCCGGAGCGTGAGCGGCGCCAGCAGGATGGTCGTCAGCGCCGTGGCCAGCGTGAGGTCGAGGAGGCTCCGCGGAATGGCGCCGGAGCTCACTCCGGCCTGCGCCAGCACGAACGAGAACTCGCCCACCTGGGCCAGGCTCGCCCCGGCCAGCACCGCGACCCGGCCCGGAAAGCCGAGCAGCATCACCGCCACGGTCACGATCAGGAGCTTGCCGAGCAGCGTCGCGACGGTCAGGATGGCGACCGCGCCGGCGTTGCGGAGCAGCGCCAGGGGATCGATCAGCATGCCGATCGAGACGAAGAAGAGGGACGTGAAGAGGTCGCGGAGCGGGATCGCCTCCGCGATCACCTGAGCGCGGAACTCCGACTCTGCCACGACCAGGCCGGCCACGAAGGCGCCGAAGGCCAGCGACAGCCCGATCGCCTGCGCTGCCAGCGCGGTGCCCAGCGCCAGCCCGACCACGCCCAGCAGGAACAGCTCGCGGGTCCGCGGCACGGCCACGTGGCGCAGCACCCACGGCACCGCGCGAGCCCCCACGAAGTAGGCCGCGAGCACGAGAGCGATCGCAAGGCCGGCGGCTCGCAGCAGGTGGACGACGACGCCGCCGGCCGCGGCGCCCGCCTGGGGCAGGACGACCACCAGGGGGATGACGGCGAGGTCCTGCGCGATCAGGATGCCCAGGGTGACGCGGCCGTGCAGGCTCTCCAGCTCGCCGCGGCCCATCAGCACCTTGAGCGCGACGACCGTGCTGGAGAGGGCCATCAGCGCTCCGAGGAAGACGCCCTGGAACGGCGTGAGGCCGAGGAGGGGCGCGAGGCCCAGCCCGACGGCGATCGTCAGGACGATCTGCGACAGCCCGCCGAGCAGTCCGATGCGGCCGAGACGGCGGAGCTCCGCGTTCGAGAACTCGGCGCCGACGGCGAACATCAGGAACGTGACCCCGATCTCGGCCAGCACGTCGATGGAGTTGGGGTTGGCGCGGAAGCCCGGGGTGAAGGGCCCGATCACGACCCCCGCGAGCAGGTAGCCGACCACCACCGGCAGTCCCACGCGCCGCGCGAGCACGCCGCCCAGGAAGGCGGCGAGCACCGCGGCTGTGAGATCGAGCAGCAGGCCCGGGTCGGTCACCGCCGCTGGCGACTAGCGGCGCCGGCACTCTGGCGCGGTCCGCCGCCGTGCCATGCTCTACGTCTCATGGAGCCGCCGGCCAACACTCCGGAGGAACACTACGCGGCGGTGGCCGAGGCGCTCCTCCGTCACTCGGAGGTGACTCGTTCCGAGAGGCGGGGATTCGGCTCGTCTGGACTGTGGACCAATGGCAAGATCTTCGCCTTCCTCTCCAAGGGTAGGCTGGTTGTCAAGCTCCCCCGACAACGAGTCGACGCGCTGGTCGCCTCGGGGGAGGGGGGTCGCTTCGACCCGGGTCATGGCCGGCTCATGAAGGAGTGGCTGGCCACCACGCCGGTCTCCCGGGAGGAGTGGCTGCGGCTGGCGACCGAGGCGATGGAGTTCGTGGGCTCACGGCGCTGATCGCGCTCCGCCGAGCCGCGGAAAGACCGGCGCCGGCGGCGGCAGCTCGGGATCGCCATCTCCGAGCTGTCGCCGGACCCTGCCGGCCAGCGCGGGCACGAACGGCTCGGCCTGCCTCGCCAGCTCCCGGCCGGCCGCCACCAGCGTCGCCAGGACGGAGTCCAGCTCGGCCTCCTCGCCGGCGCGGGCCAGCTCCCACGGCCGCGCTGCGTTGACCAGACGGTTGGCGTCGTCGACCGCGTCGCGAAACGCCGTCAGCGCGGCCCTGAAGTCGAACGCGTCCACGGCGGCTCCGACCTCGGCCGTCAGGCGCCGGAGCCGATCCGCCAGCGGGCCCGGAGCGCTGGCGTCAGGGACTCGTCCGCCGCGGTAGCGGTGGACCATCGCTGCGGTGCGCTGGACCAGGTTGCCCAGTCCGCCGGCCAGGTCGTTGTCGGCCAGCGCCACGAGCCGGTCGACGGTGAAGTCGGCGTCGCTGCCCGCCGGCACCTCGCGCAGGAGCCACCAGCGGAGCGCGTCGGCGCCGAACCGGGTCACCACCCCTCCCGGGTCGAGCCCGTTGCCCAGCGACTTGCTCAGCTTGCGGCCGCCGGCGGTCAGGTACTGGTGGACCAGGAGCGTGGTCGGCGGCGGCACGCCCGCCGACAGGCACATCGCCGGCCAGTACACGGCGTGGAACCGCAGGACGCCCTTGCCCAGCACGTGGACGCGCTCGGACGCCTCCAGCCACCAGCGCCGGTACCGGTCGTCGCCGGTGCCGTAGCCGAGGGCGTTCACGTAGTTGCCGAGCGCGTCCCACCACACGTAGATCACCTGGTCCGGGTCGCCGGGCACCGGGATGCCCCAGCCGCGGGCGCGCTCGCGGGAGCGCGAGATGCTGAAGTCGCGCAGGCCGGACCGGACGAAGGCCAGTACCTCGCGGGCGTGGAACTCGGGAAGGATCCGCAGGCGACCGCTGACGATCAGCCGCTCCAGCTCCCGCTGGTACCGGCTGAGCCGGAAGAACCAGTTCTCCTCCGCGACCAGGTCCGGCGCCGTCCCGTGCTCGGGGCAGCGTCCGCCGACCAGCTCGTCGGGGGCGTAGAACTGCTCGCAGCCGACGCAGTAGAGGCCCTCGTAGTGGCGGCGGTACAGGTCGCCGGCGGCGGCGGCGGCCCGCCACAGCCGCTCGACCCCCGGCCGGTGGCGCGGGTCGTCCGCGGTCCGGATGAAGTCGTCGAACGCCAGGTCCAGCGGGTCGTGCAGCGCCGCGAAACGAGCGGCGTTGCGCGCCACCAGCTCGGCGGTGGGGATGCCGGCCGCCTCCGCGGCCAGGACGTTCTTGAGGGAGTTGTCGTCGGTCCCTGTCAGCAGCCGCACCTGGTCGCCCAGCTGGCGATGGTGGCGGGCGAAGGCGTCCGCCTGCACCAGCTCCAGCGCAAAGCCCAGGTGGGGCCGCGCGTTGACGTAAGGAAGCGTCGTGGTGACGTAGATCCGTCTTCCGGGCACCGGTACCTCCTCGCCCACGGTCGGGGCGCGGTACCGAGCCGGGCCCCGCTCGGGGGCCCTCTCGCAGATTCGGCGGTTACCGCGAGCTGAAGCGCCCCCCGTAGGAGGCCATCATCTGGTCGAAGCCGGCCAGCGCTCGCACGGGTGGAATGGTACCGGTCCAACGCCCTGCCCGCAAATGGCGTCCGGTCGACCCGACACCGGGCCCTGGCGGGTCACGACCGGGATTCCCGGCCCGTGTAATCTCGGACACACCGACAGGGCCTGAAGAGAGGAGTCAATCAGCATGATCCAGGTGGAAGGAGTCGATGTCCGTGGCCCCGTCGTGGGCCGCCAGGAGGAGATCCTGACCTCGGAGGCGCTGGCGTTCGTCGCCGAGCTGCACCGCCGTTTCGACGCGCGCCGCCAGGAGCTGCTCCGGGCGCGTGACGAACGCCAGGCCAGGATCGAGGCGGGGGAGACCCCGACCTTCCTGCCCGAGACCCGGGAGATCCGCGAGGGCGACTGGCGCACCGCCCCGCCGCCGGCCGACCTGCTCGACCGGCGCGTCGAGATCACCGGGCCGGTCGAGCGCAAGATGGTCATCAACGCGCTCAACTCCGGCGCGCGCGTGTTCATGGCGGACTTCGAGGACGCCAACTCGCCGACCTGGCAGAACAACCTCGACGGCCACGTCAACCTGATCGACGCCATCGAGGGCACCATCGAGTTCCGCAATCCCGACGGCCGGGTGTACCGGCTGAACGAGCGGACCGCCTACCTGCTGGTCCGGCCCCGCGGCTGGCACCTGGCCGAGAAGCACCTGCTGGTGGACGGAGAGCCGGTCTCGGGCGGGCTGTTCGACTTCGGCCTCTACACCTTCCACAACCTGCGGCGCCGGTTGGGCAGGGGCCTGGGGACCTACTTCTACCTGCCCAAGCTGGAGAGCCACCGCGAGGCGCGGCTCTGGAACGACGTGTTCACCCACACCGAGGACGCGCTGGGTGCGGCCAGGGGCACCATCCGGGCGACCGTCCTGATCGAGACCATCCTGGCCGCCTTCGAGATGGACGAGATCCTCTACGAGCTGCGCGACCACTCCATCGGCCTCAACGCCGGGCGCTGGGACTACATGTTCAGCGTCATCAAGAAGTTCCGGAACCGTCCCGACATGCTGCTGCCCGACCGGGTGCAGGTCACGATGACCGTGCCGTTCATGCGCGCGTACACGGAGCTGCTGGTCAGGACCTGCCACCGGCGTGGGACGTTCGCGATGGGCGGCATGGCGGCGTTCATCCCGAGCCGCCGCGACCCGGAGGTCAACCGGGTGGCGCTCGAGAAGGTGCGCGAGGACAAGGTCAGGGAGGCCGGCGACGGCTTCGACGGCACCTGGGTGGCGCACCCCGACCTCGTGGGCGTGGCGACCGAGTGCTTCGACGCGGTGCTGGGGGACCGGCCCAACCAGATCGACCGGCGGCGCGACGACGTGCACATCGAGGCGTCGCAGCTCGTCGACGTCGCCATCCCGGGCGGCACCATCACGGAGGCGGGCCTGCGGCTGAACGTCAGCGTCGGCATTCAGTACGTCGAGTCCTGGCTCCGCGGCAACGGCGCGGCGGCGATCAACAACCTGATGGAGGACGCCGCCACCGCCGAGATCTCGCGCTCGCAGGTCTGGCAGTGGGTGCGCAACGGCGCCCGGCTGGCCGAGGGCCCCGTCATCGATCGAGAGCTGGTGCGCCGCATCGAGGACGAGGAGCTGGCCAGGCTGCGCGCCGCGTACGGCGAGGAGGTCTACGGCCGCGGCCGCTTCGAGGAGGCCCGCCGGGTCTTCGACCAGGTGGCGCTCTCGGACGAGTTCGTCGAGTTCCTCACGCTCCCGGCCTACGACCTGATCGACTGACCGCGCCCGCCACATGAGGGCCCCTCCCACGCTGGGGAGGGCTCTCAGCCGCAGGCGGTGCCGCCGCACCGCCTGCGGCTCTCACGACTCCAGCCGGTACCCGACCCCCGGCTCGTTGACGATGTAGCGCGGCCTCGCGGGGTCGTCGGCGAGCTTGCGGCGGAGCTGGGCCACCACGTACCGCGTGTTGTACCGATCACCGACCGCGTGCTCTCCCCACACCTGGCGCAGGAGCGTCGTGTGCGTCACCGGCTTGCCGGCGTGCAGCGCCAGGACGCGCAGCACCTCGTACTCGGTCGGGGTCAGGTGCACGGGGCGGCCGCCCGCTCGCACCTCGCGACGTCCGAGGTCGAGCTCCAGGTCGCCGGCCCTGATCACCGGCTCGCCATCGGCGATCGCCGCCTGCCGGCGCAGCACCGCGCGGATGCGGGCCAGGAGCTCCTCCACCCCGAACGGCTTCACGACGTAGTCGTCCGCGCCGAGGTCCAGCGCGCGCACCTTGTCCCGCTCGCCCGGCATGACGCTCACCACGATCACCGCGGCCCGCCGGTCCCGGCTGCGCAGCTCCTGGAGCACCTCGAAGCCGTCGATGCCGGGCAGGCCGAGGTCGAGCAGCACCACGTCAGGGCGCCAGCCGGCGACCTGGGCCAGGGCCTCCTCGCCGCTGTCCGCGGCGCGCACGTCGAAGCCCTGGTAGCCCAGCCCGGTGCGCAGCGCGCGCCGGATCTCGGGCTCGTCGTCGACCACCAGGATGCGGCCGCCGATGGCTCAGCCTCCAGCCGTCCGCTCCGCCGCGACCACACCGGCCTCCACGGGCAGGCAGCACGTGAAGCGCGGGCCGTCGTGCCGGTTCTCGACGCGGATCGTGCCCCCGTGCGCCTCGACGATTCGGCGAGAGATCGCCAGACCGAGCCCCGAGCCCCCCTTGCGCCGGGTCCAGAATTTCGCGAAAACGCGCTCCAGCTCCTCGTCCGCGATCGCCGGCCCCTCGTTCTCTACCCACACCCCGAGCCCGTCCGCCTGCCGCTCGGCGCCGACGGTGATCCTGCCGCCGCTGGGAGTCCACTCTGCCGCGTTCTCGAGCAGGTTGGTGAGCACGCGCTCCATCTGGAGCTCGTCCACCAGCAGCAGCGGCAGGTGGGGCGGCACCTCGATGCGCAGGTCGAGGCCGGTCAGCAGCGGCCGGAGCGCGTGCAGCGCGCTGCCGAGCAGCTCCTCGAACGGCTGCGGCGACCGCTCCAGGCTCACCTCCGCCTCCAGCCGCGCCATCGTGAGCAGGTCGCTGACCAGGTGGTCGAGTCGCGACGTCTGCCGGTCGAGGCCCGCCACCAGCTCGTGATGCTCGTCCGGCAGCCCGGCCTGCGGCATGGAGAGCGTGGAGAGGCCGGCGCGCAGCGCCGCGATCGGCGTCTTCAGCTCGTGCGAGACGGACGAGAGAACGGCGGTCTTGAGGCGGTCGGACGCCTCGAGGGCGCGAGCCCGCTCGACGGCGGCGCCCGCCCGGCGGCGGTCCAGCAGCAGCCCCGCCAGGCCGAACAGGGCGGCCAGCAGGTGCCGCTGGTCCTGCGTGGGCTGGCTCTCCTCGCGCAGCCAGAACACCGCGACGCCGCCGGACAGCGTCACCAGGCGCGGCTCACGGCGGGGCGAGAAGATCCGCATGAGGTGCAGCTCGCCGTCCTGGAGCCGGGCGCCCAGGTCCACGCCACGGGCGAGCGCCCAGCGCGCCTGGCGCAGGTCGGCGCGGGAGAGGCGCTCGCCGGCGATGACCTCGGCCGCCTCGCCCTCCCCGGCGAGCAGCGCCATCGCCTGCAGGCCGCCCGAATCCACCGCGCGGCGGCAGAGCAGTGACAGCGCGCCCGTCCCCTCGGGCTCACGCAGGGCCGCGATGGCCACCTCGTAGAGGATGCCGGACTCCGCCGCCTCGGCGACCGCGCCCTGCCGCTGGGCGGCCAGCGTGGACACCAGGCGGGCGCCCAGGAGCGCCGCACCCAGCAGCAGGACGAGGTCGAGCACGTCGCGAGGGGCGCTGATCCACAGCGTCCCGTAGGGGACGACGAAGAACCAGTCGTAGGCGACGAAGGCGAGGAGGGCGGCCGCCACGGCCGGGCGCCACCCCCACAGCGCGCTCAGCCACAGGACGAGCAGGACGTACGCGGCGCTGAGGTTGGGCAGCACCGCCACCGGCCGCACCACGGCGATCCCCCCCGTCACCAGGACGACGCCAGCCGCGCCGGCCAGGTAGGGAAGAGCTCGCGATCTCAGCGCACGCATCGCGACCGAGAATACGCCGGCGCCGGTATCCACCGACGCAGCGCAGCGATGTCCCAGGGGGCGCGTACGCGGTGGATACCGGCGCCCACGCTGCTGGCTGCCGGAGGGCGAGTCCGCGCGCCCCGTCAGGCCCCGGCCCGCTCCAGGGACCTGGGCCGGCGGCTGACCAGCCGGAGCACGGGGAAGCCGTCCACGTAGGTGCGGCGCACGCGGTCGACCGCGACCGGGGGCAGGATGTCCTGGTCGCCGTCGATGAGGATGGTCTCCGCGGGAGCGAGCGCCTTCCAGACGTCGCCGACGGCCTCCCGGCGGAAGTAGCCGGGCACGTAGACGTAGTGGCGGTCACGGACGGTCCTGCGCGCCTGCCGCTCCGCGCGGGCGAAGGCGACCTGGGCGGCCCGGTCCTTGAGGTACGGGTCGGCCACCTCCATCAGCTCGTGCGGCTGGTCCGCGATCGGGTGGCCGCGATAGAGGAAGACCAGGGTGCGGTCAGGGGACGCCGCCTCCACCGCGGCGGCGACCACCGCCTCCGCCGATTCCGGGTCGTGCGGGAGCACCGCGAGCACGTGGCAGCGCGGCAGCGGCCGCGCGCCCACGCCCGGGATCAGCGGGTGCTCCCGCCGGTGCTGGAACGGGAAGACGACCGGTTCGCGGCCGCGCGAGTAGTAGTAGGTGGCCAGTCCGACCAGCAGCCCCAGCAGCGTCAGGCCGCCTCCGAACAGGGTGGCGAGCGGCTTGGCGAACAGGTTGGTGAGCCACGCGACCGCCACCAGCACCGTCGTCGCGACGCCCAGCCAGTAGCCGGCACGAGCGCGAGCGGTCGTATGAGCGGAGCGCTCGTGCCAGCGGACCACGTCCAGCGCGAGGCAGGTCAGGATGAAGGCGCCCAGCAGCCCGAACGCATACAGGTCACCCAGCACGGCCGGGGCGCCGCGGGTGACCACCACGAGCGCGATGGGCACCACGATAGCCAGGATGATCGACCAGTGCGGCGTCTTCCGCCAGCGGTTGCGCCGCTCCAGGACCCGCGGCAGGAATCCCATCCGCGCCAGCGCGATGAACACGTGGTAGGCGCCGATCACCGCGGTGTTGCTGGCGAAGATCAGGAGCAGGGCGCCGCTGATGGCCACGTAGTCGCCCAGGACCGGCCCGGCGACCTTCGCTCCCAGCAGCGAGATGAACTGGTTGGGGTCGGGGTTGCCGGTCAGCAGCGTGGTGGACCACAGCGTCAGCAGGGGGCTGGTGACCGCCATCGTGGCCACGACCGCCATCATCGCCCGCGAGGCCACGATGCGCCGCACCTCGCGCATGGCGGGGGCGAGCTGCGCGATCGTCTCCAGCCCGGAGAAGGCCAGGAATGCCGCCGCGTACCCGGTGAGCAGCATCAGAGGCGTGAGCGGCGGCCCGTTCCGCAGCGCCTCGAGACTGCGGACGATGCCCACCGGACCGAGGGAGGCGGCAACGGCGAGCACCACCAGCAGCTGCCCGGCGCCCGCGATCACCGCGATGGTGGCGGAGGCGCGAGCGCTCTCCCTGATGCCCATGACGTTCAGGAGACCCAGGAGCAGCAGCGCCAGCACCGTGACCGGGACCGCCAGGGCGTTGAGCCCGGGGGCCAGCACCCCGATGTAGAACACGCCGGACAGCGCGCTGAGCGCCACCGTCAGGTAGTAGTCGACGGCGATGAAGCAGCCACCCAGCAGGCCCACGAACGGATGGAGCGCGCGCGAGGCCACGTTGACGACGCCGCCGCCCTCGGGGTACCGCCAGGCCACCTCGGCGTACTTGACCGTCAGGAGGACGAAGACCACCAGCGTCATCGCGACGAACAGCGCGGAGCGGGTGCCGAACTGCCCGTAGAGGATGCCGGGCACGTAATAGATGGAGGTCCCGATGTCGGCGAAGACGACGGCCCAGCACAGGAACCAGCCGAGCGAGCCGCCGCGGACCTTGATCCTGCGCCTCGGCCGGACGGCGGTCTCCGCGCTCACCGGAGCGGCTGCGGCCGGCGCAGCAGCTGGCTCGCGGCCAGGACGCTGCAGCGGAGGTCGAGGAGCGCCTGCCGGTGCTCCCAGGAGGACAGCTCGAGATTGATCGCCGAGACCACGTACAGCTCGGCCCGCTCCAGCTGCCGGATGGCCAGCTCGACCTTGCGAAGCTCTTCCTCAGGGTCCGGCCCGGGCTCCCGCCGCCAGTTCCGGATGACGGAGTCCACGAACACCCACGATAGGAGGACCCTCGTGTGGAAGCCGTGTGGGGGGTGGGGCGGAGCGTATGGATCCCGCATGAAAAGGAAGACGACCTGCCCCCCTGACCCCCCGGCAGATGAGGGGGAGAGAAAGAAGAAGACGGCCCCGGAGGACCGGCTGGACTTTATCGCTCGGTTCGAGTGGAACTACTTCGGAGGCTTGCCGGGCAGACGGCGCCACTGACGAGGGCCGACTCCTGCGCTTGGGCTCCCCGGCACGAACGGAACCGCTCCCTCCTCGACCATGCACAGCTCCTTGCGGACCACGCTGCGCTCGGCGTTGGCATGCTCCACCACGACGGTGCGCTCGAGCACGGCACGCACGCGTACCTGCTCGCCTGCGACCATCGCGTCGAACCCAGCAGCAACCTCGTGGTTGAGAGGGGGTACGACAGTGGCGAGCGGAACCAGTTCTGTGGTTCGACTCATTCGAAACCTCCGAAGGCTCTGGTGCGGCAAACAAAAATCGCCGACCGGTGGGGTCGGCAGGATGGATGTTAACAGAACCTCAACACCTGGTCAGGCTCGCTGCCTGCCGTCATACCGGAGCACACCCATCGGATCCAGACGCCGGACACGAAAAAGCGTCGGCCTCAAAACCGACGCCATTCGTCCGGGGTGCTCTCGTGCTTGGCTTCAGGCCGCGCGGAACCGCGAGCCCGCGGCGCGGTTGCGGCGGGCGGCTTCGCGGCCACGACGAGCGGCGTCGCGTGCGGCCACGTATCCGAAGCGGATCTCGTCCGGGTTGACCATGCATCGCTGCCGCTGTACCAGGATCTTGGGCTCGCCAGGAGCGGGCTCCACGACGGCCGTCCGCTCCAGTACCGCCGTCACCCACACACGTTTACCGTCGACGAGCGCTGGGAAGTCCGGGAGGATCACCACTTCGCTCTCGGTGGTCACCCGGTCGAGGGGGATCAGGCGCTCCGACTGCTTGTCCGACATGACACGAATGGTATCACATCTTAGCCGTTCTTCCTTCGGCTTTTGGCGGGAGTGATTTGTTCGACTGAGCATCGATGTGGGCCTCCAGGCGAGCCTGCCGCCGCGCCTCCTGGCGGGGTCTCCAGCGGTGCTCGTAGACCAGCCAGAGGGTCCACCCGACGGCGAGCAGGACGATCAGGAGGGGCAGCAGATGGGCGGGCGCGAGGCGGAAGAGATAGCGGCTGTTCCGCCCGAGCGCACGGCCCAGCTCCAGGAAGATCGCCGCCCAGATCGTCGAGGAGAGGAGCACGCATGGGACGAACACGCGGCGCGGCAGCTCGAACACGCCGGCGAACGCCGAGAGCACGATGCGCATCCCCGGAATGTGGCGTCCGATGATCACGGCCCACGGGCCCCAGTGCCTGAACGCCCGTTCGGCCCGATCCAGCCGCTCAGCCGAGAGCCCGACGTAGGGGCCGAAGCGCACCAGGAACGGGTGGCCGAACCGCCTGCTCACGGTGTAGTTGCAGAAGCTGCCGCTCGTGGCGGCGCCGATGACCGCGAGATACGCGAGGGGGACGGGGATCGCGCCCGTGGTCGTCAGGTAGCCACCGTACGTGATCCAGGCGTCGCCCGGCGCCGGCATGGGAATGCCCAGTTCCTCGGCGAAGATGACCAGGAAGAGCCCCATGGCCTGATGGGTGCGGACGAGATGGACCATGGTGCGCGTGGCCGGCCAGAACCACGCTGGTGTCTGGAGCCAGTCCGGGATCGATGTGTGCGCGACGATGGAGAAAACGTGCGGCATGCGGTGAATGCTGTGGCGCGCGCGAATCGAGCCGTGCGAGCCCTCCCTTTACCTCTCCTTTCCTTTTTATCGCAGGCGACCCGTGCGTGCGCAGCCGAGTCGCCTCCGCCGGACCGTTCAGGACCTGCGGCTCGCCGGTGTGCGCACCTGGGCTTCGACGGGAGGAGGCGGCAGCGAGCTGAGCTCCGCGAGCGTGCCCCAGGCCACGTCCACGCCGAACGCGCGGGCGAAGTGTGGCACGTATGCGCGAGCGGCGTCGGCGACCGCGATCGACGGGCCGCCCAGCTCCCGCACGGACGTCGCCCGCCTGCCGGTGAGGCCGCACGGCACGATGCCGGTGTTGAAGACGTCCAGGTCGGTCGTGAGGTTGAGGGCCAACCCGTGGCTGGTCACGTGCTGGTTCAGCTTGACGCCGATCGCGCCGACCTTGGCGCCGCCGCTCCAGACACCGGTCAGGCCGGTGCCGCCGGGCGCGGACTCGATGCCGATCGCCGAGAGGTACGCGATGAGCGAGCGCTCAAGGTCGCGGATGTGGCGCAGGATGTCGCTGTCCAGGCGGATGAGGTCCAGGATCGGGTAGCCGACCAGCTGGCCGGGACCGTGGTAGGTCGCATCGCCGCCGCGGTCGGTCCACACAAGCTCGACGCCCCGGCGGGCGCACTCCGCCTCCGTCCACAGGAGGGTGGAACCGTCGCCCCGCCTGCCGATCGTGAACACGGGCGGGTGCTCCAGCAGCAGCAGGCTGGGGGGGTGCTCGCCGGCTCGTATCGCCGCCACGACCGACCTCTGCAGGTCCCAGGCCTCGCGATAGGAGACCGAGCCCAGCCAGTAGGCGCGGGCGGAGCGGGCGTCCATCAGCCGGCCAGCGCGGGTCGCCGGCCCTCCGGGATCTGCTCGTCGGCATGGTAGGACGAGCGGACGAGGGGCCCGGACTCGACGTGCTCGAAGCCCATCGCGAGCGCCTGCGTGCGCAGCTGCGCGAACTCGTCGGGGTGGTAATAGCGCGCGACCGCGGCATGCTTGGCGCTGGGCCGCAGGTACTGGCCCACCGTCAGCACGTCGATCCGGTGCTGGCGCATGTCGCGGAAGACCTGGAGCAGCTCCTCGGCGTCCTCGCCCAGCCCGACCATCACGCCCGACTTGGTCACCATCCGCGGCGCCAGCTCCTTGACGTACGCCAGCAGGCCCAGGCTGTTCGCGTAGACCGCCCGGGGCCGGATGCGCGCGTACAGGCGGGGCACGGTCTCGGTGTTGTGGTTGAAGATGTCCGGGCCCGCCTCCACCACGGTGCGGATGGCCTCACGGTCGCCCTGGAAGTCGGGCGTCAGCACCTCGATGGAGGTGCCGGGGCTGCGCCGGCGGATGGCGCGGATCGTTCGCGCGAAGATCTCGGAGCCGCCGTCGCGCAGGTCGTCGCGGTCGACCGAGGTGATGACCGCGTGGCGCAGGCCGAGCTCGGCGACGGACTCCGCGACGCGCAGCGGCTCGCCGATGTCGAGCTCGGTCGGGCGTCCGGACGTGACCGCGCAGAACCGGCAGGCGCGCGTGCAGACGTCGCCCAGGATCATGAACGTCGCCGTCCGGCGGTTCCAGCAATCGAAGATGTTGGGACAGCGCGCCTCCTCGCACACCGTGTGGAGCCGGCGCTCCTGGACCAGCTGCTTCAGCTGCTTGAAGTGCTCGCCCTCGTGCACGCGGACGCGGATCCACTCGGGAATCCGGCGGCCGGGCTGGATGGTCTCGGTCATTGATCTCCTGGGTGCTCTACAGCCGGATGGCGGCCGGGGTCCAGCTCTCCAGACGCTGCCTGATGAAGGTGAGAAAGCCGCCGGCCGTCATGCCGTCGATGATCCGGTGGTCGAACGACAGGCACATGTTCATCATGTGCCTGATCGCGATGCCGTCGCCGATGACGACGGGGCGCCGCACGATCGACTCCGTCGTCAGGATGGCGGCCTGGGGCTGGTTGATGATGGGTTGACTGGCGATCGAGCCCGTGGCGCCGGTGTTGTTCAGGGTGAACGTGCCGCCGGCCACGTCGTCCGGCTTCAGCTGCCGGCCGCGCGCCCGCTCGACCAGGTCGTTGATGGCGCGGACCAGGTCGGTGAAGCCGAGCCGTTCGGCGCCGCGGACGACCGGGACGATCAGGCCGTCCGGGATGGCGACCGCGATCCCCAGGTTCACGTAGCGCTTGAGCACGATGCCCTCGTCCGTCCAGCTCGAGTTGAGGAACGGGAACTCTCTCAGGGCGTCGCAGAGCACCTGGGTCACGAAGGGCAGGTACGTCAGCGGCACGCCGTGGCGCTGGCGGAAGCCATCCTTCTCGGCCTCGCGGTACCGCACCAGCTCCGTCACGTCGATCTCCTGGAGCGTCCAGGCGTGGGGCGAGGTGGCCAGGCTTCGCGTCATGTGCTCGGCGATGGAGCGGCGCATCGCGCTGAGCCGGACCAGCTCCTCCCGGGCCCCGTCCACGGCCGGCGCCTCACGCCGCGGCGCCGGCGGCGCGGGTGCGGTTGCGGGGGGTGCGGCCGCGGGTGGGGCCGCTGCGGCGGCCGGCGGCGTCTCACGGCGGGCCAGGAACGCGAGGACGTCGTCGCGGGTGACGCGACCGCCGTCGCCACTGCCGGCGATCCCGGTCGGGTCGATGCCGTTCTCCTCCGCCAGGCGTCGCACCGCGGGACTCAGGCGCGGTCGGGCGCCGGCAGGGGCTGGCGCGGGCGCATCTGCCGCAGCACCCACCGCGGCGGGCTCGGGGGCCGGCTGCGCGGCGCCCGGCACGACCGTGCCGGCGTCGACGCCAGCCAGGTCGATGACCGCGATCTCCACCCCGATCGGGATGGTGGTGCCCTCCTGGACCGAGATCCTGACCAGCCTGCCCTCGTACGGCGAGGGGATCTCCGCGTTGACCTTGTCGGTCACCACCTCGACGATGGGCTCGTCTCTCTTGACGTAGTCCCCCTCAGTCTTCAGCCATCGATCGACGGTGCCTTCCGTGACCGACTCGCCGAGCTGGGGCATCTTGATCGGGGCTACGCCCATCCGTCGGACCTCCTGCCTGATCGAACGTGGCTGGAGGCGACGCCCAGAATCGAACTGGGGATCGAGCTTTTGCAGAGCTCTGCCTTACCACTTGGCTACGTCGCCTCGTTCCGCAGCCCCTGATTCTACCTTCACTCATCGCTCGGTCCCTGAGCGTCCGGGAGCCTGGGCCGGTAAGCCGACGGATCTCCGACGCCCATGCACCCCACCCACCCCAGGATCTGGCGGCCCGGGTCCTCCGCTGCTCGGCCCCTCGCCGATATCCACCTGGGGCACCTGGCCGCCGAATACCTCGCCGTCTTACCGACCCAGGCTCCCCGCGCTACGCTGCTGTGCCGTGCTGGACGAGTTCAAGGCGGCGATGGCGGCGGTCCCCGCGGGCGTGGTGGTGGTCAGCGCTCGGGACGATGCGGGCTTCCGCGGGCTGACCGCCAGCAGCTTCACGTCGGCCTCGCTGGA
>DASYBH010000048.1:0-7909 GCA_036500885.1 Candidatus Dormiibacterota bacterium | reverse complement strand
GCCTCCCACAGGGCCTCGGCGCGGTCCGCGCGCTCCCAGGGCAGATCGAGGTCCTCGCGGCCGAAGTGACCGTACGCCGCGGTCGGCGCGTAGATCGGCTGGCGCAGGTCCAGGTGGTGGATGATCGCCGCGGGCCGCAGGTCGAAGTGCTCTCGCACGAGCCGGAGCAGGTCCTCTTCGGGTACACGGCCGGTGCCGAACGTCTCCACCGCGATCGACGTTGGCTGCGCGCGACCGATCGCATACGAGACCTGCACCTCGGCACGGTCGGCCAGGCCGGCGGCCACCAGGTTCTTCGCGACGTGCCGCGCCGCGTAGGCCGCCGAGCGGTCCACCTTGGACGGGTCCTTGCCGCTGAACGCACCGCCGCCATGGCGGGCCACGCCTCCGTAGGTGTCGACGATGATCTTGCGACCCGTCAGCCCGGCGTCCGCCGCCGGGCCGCCCACCTCGAACCGGCCGCTGGGATTCACCATCACCTTCGTGCGGGCGTCGACCAGCTCCGCGGGGATCACCGGGTCGATGACCAGGCTCCGCACGCACTCCTCGATCTCGCGGTTGGCGACGCCACGGCGGTGGTGGGTGGAGATGACCACCGCCTCGACCCGCTTCGGCCTGCCGTGGGCGTACTCGATGGTGACCTGCGACTTGCCGTCCGGCAGCAGCCAGGGCAGCGCGCCCGACTTCCGCACGGCCGCCAGACGGCGCGTCAGGCGGTGCGCGAGCGAGATCGTCAGCGGCATCAGCTCGGGCGTCTCGCCGCAGGCGAACCCGATCATCATGCCCTGGTCTCCGGCGCCCTGCAGCTCGAAGCGGTCGCCCTCGCCGTCGGTCCGGGCCTCGAGCGACCGGTCGACGCCGGCCGCGATGTCGGGCGACTGCTCCTTGAGGTAGACGCCGATGACGGCCGCGTCGCTGTCGAAACCGGACTCCTCGTCGACGTACCCGATCTGCCTGAGCGTGTCCCTGACGATCTTCTCGATGGGCACCTCGGCCCGGGTGGTGACCTCGCCGATCGTGGCGAGGAAGTCCTTGGTCACCGCCGTCTCGCAGGCGACGCGGGCTGTGGGATCCTGCGCGAGCATCGCGTCGAGGATCGCGTCGGACACCTGATCGCACACCTTGTCCGGGTGGCCCTCGGTGACCGACTCAGAAGTCAGGAGGTATGAGCTGGAGTTCGTAAACGACGTCATGGCTTCCGGGTCAGCCGCAGGCCCGGCAGCAATTCTACAGGCAACATCGGGAAGCGCAAACCTCACGGGGCCGGCGGAAATTCCGCGTCATCTCCGCTGTTGCGCCGGAGGGTGCGCTAGCCGGCCGCCTCCTCCTCGTCCTGGCCCAGCAGTCGCGCCTGCAGCGCGAAGATGTCGTCGAGCACGCGGTCGATCCGGCGCCCCTCCAGGCGGTGATCCGGGATCAGGCCGCCGGCGCCGAGCAGGTGACGGAGACGGTACGCCAGCGGCCCGTCCACCCGAACCCTGCCGGAGGCGAGCGCGTCCTCCAGCAGCTGAAGGCACCGATCGAGGGCTCGCATGCGGACCCGCTCCGCTCCGTCCCGAGTAGTCATCAAGTGCCCAACACCTCCACGCGACCATCCTTCCGCACCCTCACGTTCACCCAGGGCAGCGCTGGAAGCGCGTAGCCCTCCTGCATCGACTGCCCCTGGACGTCGAACGCCAGGTTGTGGCATGGGCAGTTGAGCAGCTTCTTGTCCCCCAGCCAGACCAGCTCGCAGGGCAGGTGCGTGCAATGCGACGACATGCCGACCACCTGGTCGCCGCGGCGCACCAGGAACGCACCGATGGCGCCGGCCGTGACCCGGCGCGGGACCCCCTCCACCAGGTCGGCGAGCTTGATCTCGGTGTTCGTCCAGCGAGCCAGCTCAGGCCGCGGCTCGATCCAGGTGCGCGACGACGGCGCCTCCAGCTTGGCCCTGGGCCTCGGCGTGGGCGTGGGCGTGGGGACGGGAGCCGGCCGGCGAGCAGCCGCCAGACCCTCGAGCCTGCCCGCCACGGGAACGGCCGCGGCACCCGCGACAGCTCCGGCGGCGATGCCCAGCCCCGCGGCCAGCGCCGCCCGGCGGTTCAACCACTCCGGGCGCTCTCCGGTCTCCAGCAGGCCTGCCAGGCGCCGGCGGAAGGCCGGAGACATGCGCGGGTAGCCATCCCTGACCCCGGCGAGACGGGCGGCTACCTGGATCGCCTCGCGGTCGCCGGCGTCCCCCGGCGTCGCCTTCAGATGGCGTCCGGCCAGCACGTCGCCCACCAGACGATCGATCCGCTCCGCTCCCCGATCCTCGTTCTGCTCAGCCATCCAGCGAAACCCTCGCCGCCGCTCTCAACGCGCGCAGCTGCATCACCTTGATTCCACCCAACGTTGTCCCCAGCTCGGCCGCGACCTCCTTCAGCGAGTAGCCCCTGAGGAAGCGGAGCTCGAGCAGCTTGCGATAGTTGGCCGGGAGCTGGCTCAGGATGCGTTCCACGCGCTCGACAGACTCCCCGGCCGGCTCCGGCTGGCCGCCGTCGATCCAGATGTCCTCGCGCAGCTCCTCCTCCGGCAGGCCGAACCGCGCCGACCAGAATGACGCGAGCGCCGAGCGCGCCGTCGCGAAGAGGTAGGAGCGGATGGCGCCCTGGCTGGAGCCCAGGCGCAGCCGCGGGATCGCCTTCAGGGCGACCTGCTGCGTCAGGTCCTCGGCATCGGCGCGGTTGCCGACGCGCGCGAATATGAACGCATAGACGAACTCCAGCTCTTCGAGCGCGACATCAACCGGCGGCGCACTGGCGGCAGGCAGCTCCACGACCTCGCCCGTGCGCTGCTCGAGGTGGTCGGGCCGCCTCTGTCCCATCGTCAGATCCCCCCGTGCCCCGGCTGACGGCTCCCCGAGGTCCCCTGACGCGGGCGCATTCCCGCACAGCCCTGGCCGGCGCACCGATCGCGACCGCCGCAGCCTCGCAAGGTCGGCGGCACCCGCACCGCCAGCGCCAACGCCGCCAAATGGACCTCCAACAATTGTGCCCTCGACCACGCCGGGAGTGGTACGTCCGATGTGCTTCGGACGTACCACTTGGTACCGGGGCGGGTTACTCGCGGAGGGGGCGGCGGGCGGTCACTCGACGGCCCGCTCGCTCGCGGGCGCGCGCGACATTTCCCACCGGAACCGGCGCCAGGCGACCCTGCCAACCACGAACAGGACGGCTCCGAGGATGAGCAGGGGAATCAGGACCGACAGCACCACGACCAGGAACGCGACCACGCCGACCACGTTGTGCGCCGCCTGCGTGACGGCGGTCTGCAGCCCCCAGTCGTCGTGCGGGGAGCCCGTCAGCGCCACCTCGCGGATCGTGACCGCGACCGTGGCGAAGGCAGTCGAGTGGTCCAGGTAGTCGATCTGGCCGTGCAGCTGCTCGATCTGGGCGGTGACCTGGCCGAGCTGGTTCTGGACCTGGATCGTGTCGGCCACGGTCGTGGCACGCTGCATCAGCGCCAGCATCGCGTCGCGCTGCGCCTCGGCGTTGCGGAGCCTGGCCTGCAGGTCCACGTACTGCTGACTGACGTCGTTGCCCGAGATGGTGATGGTCTGGGCCGTGCCCTTCCTGCGGATGTCGCTGACGACCGCCTCGAACCTGGCGGCTGGCACCTGGAACGTCACCTGGCCGGAGCGCAGCGGCTGACCGTCCTCCAGGGCCTGGGCGTCCTGGCCGGAGATGTACCCGCCGGCCTGCTCCACGACCGTGATCACGTCGTTGAGGGTCGCGTCGAACCGGCCGTTGGGCACCTGCAGCGCGACCCGCGCGCTGCGCTGCACGCGCGGCCCCTCGGGGTTCGGCGCGGCGGGGGCCACGGTCTCCGGCGCCGACTTGGCGGCGGAGCTGCCGGACGCCGGAGCGGCCTGAGCCGGGAGACTCTGGGCCACGCCGGCGCCGGCCGGCGCGCTGGAGGCGGTCGACGCTCTGGAGGCGGTCGACGCCCCAGATCCCCCGCAGGCCACCGCCAGCAGGGCGACCAGCGAGCCGACGAGGAGGACGAGCTTGTTGCGATGCATGGCGTACGGAACGCGCCGCTCGTTCGCGGGTAACCCGGGTCGATCTCGTCGCGCGATCCTGGAACCGGCCTGAACGCGAGCTCCGGGGCGCCCGGCAGCCGACCAACCGCTGGTAAAGGGTTCCATCCGGGCGGCCCCAGGCCCCACACTCAACCCCATGCTCGACCGCGGACTGCGTGCCCTGCGAGAGGTGTTCGGCCTGGAGGAGTTCCGGCCCGGCCAGGCGCCGGTGATCGAGGCCCAGCTGCAGGGCCGCGACGTCCTGGCAGTCGCCCCGACCGGCTCCGGCAAGAGCATCAGCTACTGGGTGCCGGCGGTGGTCGCCGGCCGCCTGACGCTCGTCGTCTCGCCGCTGATCGCGCTGATGAAGGACCAGGTCGACCGGCTGCGCGCCGCCGGTGTGAGCGCCGCGTTCATCAACTCCACGCAGGAGCGGGCGGAGCAGGTGGCCGGCCTGCAGGCCGCCGCCGCCGGCCGCCTGCGCCTCCTCTACGTGGCGCCGGAGCGCTTCTCCCGGCCGGGCTTCCTCGACCGGCTGGCCGAGCTCGGCGTGACCCGGTTCGTCGTCGACGAGGCCCACTGCATCTCGTCGTGGGGTCACGACTTCCGGCCGGAGTACCGCCAGCTCGGCCGCGCGCTCGCCGCATGTGGCCGGCCGCCGGTCGCCGCCTTCACGGCCACGGCGACGCTCCGCGTGCGCGACGACGTCGTGCAGAGCATCGGCATGCGGGATCCGTTCGTGCTCGTCACCGGCTTCAACCGCCCCAACCTTCGCCTCGTCAGCCACCGGTGCCAGGGCGACGGCGGCAAGCGGGAGGCGCTGCAGCGGCTGCTCGACCCCGGTCGCGGCCGGGCGCTCGTCTACACCGGCACCGTGGCCAATGCCGAGGAGATCGCCGCGCTGCTGCGGGGCCGGGGCCTGGCCGCGGCGCACTATCACGGGCGCATGGAGGACGACGACCGCCGTGGCGTCCAGGAGCAGTTCGCGGCTGGCGCGCTGCGCGTGATCGTGGCCACCTCTGCATTCGGCATGGGTGTGGACGTGCCCGACGTCCGGCAGGTGGTGCACCTCCACGCACCCGGCAGCCTGGAGGCGTACTACCAGGAGGCCGGACGGGCGGGCCGCGACGGCGAGCCGGCCCAGTGCATCCTCCTGTGGTCTCCCGCCGACCGCGACCTGCACTCCTTCTTCATCGAGCAGGCGTTTCCGGACGGCGACTCGGAACCGAAGCGCAACGCCTACGCCCGGCTCGCCCAGATGCTGTCGTTCGCGCAGCTCCGGACGTGCCGTCACGCCCGCATCGCCGACTACTTCGGCGAGGAGGGCGTGCCGCGGCAGTGCCAGGCCTGTGACAACTGCCTGGCCGGCGACCGGCCGCCAGACGAACCGGTCGAGCCGAAGGATGTGCGCGCCGCCCTGTCGGCCGCCGCTCGCTTCACCGTCGGCGCCGCCAACCTGGCTGCGATCCTCGGCGGCAAGCAGACGTCCTGGACGAAGCGCAACCTCTGGGCGACCGAGCAGTCCCAGTTCGGCGCGCTGCGATGGCCGGACGAGCGCCTCCGCGACCTCCTGCGGGAGCTGGTCGAGGCGGGGCTGCTGCGGCAGACCTCGGGCGAGTACCCCGTGCTGGAGGTCACCCGGGAGGGCCGGATGGTCCTGGCCGGCCAGGCCGCCCCGAACGTGAGGCTGCCGGCGCCCGTCGCGATCGTCCGCGCCGGCGCCGCGCCACGCGGCGGCTCGACCTCGACCGCAGCGAACGGGACGACGGCCCCTCCCGCGGACGCCGCCAAGCTGGACCGCCTCCGCCAGTGGCGGCTGGAGGTCTCCCGAACGCAGGGCGTACCGGCCTTCGTGGTCTTCCACGACCGCACGCTGGCCGAGATCGCGGCCCGCTCCCCGACCGACCTGGCCCAGCTGCAGGACGTACCAGGCGTCGGCCCGACCAAGCTCGAGCGCTATGGCGACCAGCTGCTGGCGGTCCTGCGCGGATAGCCACCCGCGGCCCAGCCTCAGCCCTCAGGACGCAGGCCAGATCTCGGCGCTCATCGACCTGCCGAGATCGGGGCGAAATCGCCCGCGCGCGTGACCATGGCCGGCAGCTCCTTGCCGAGCCGATCGCCGAGCCAGCGCGATGTCGCCATGAGCGCCTCCAGGTCGACGCCGGTATCGATGCCCATACCGTGCAGCATGTAGACGAGGTCCTCAGTGGGAATGTTGCCGGTGGCTCGGGGGGCGAACGGGCAGCCGCCCGTGCCGCCGACCGAGGCGTCGAGCAGGGTGGCGCCCGCATCCAGCGCCGCGGCGGCGTTGGCCAGGCCGGTGTTGCGAGTGTTGTGCAGGTGAACGCCGGCGGCGGCACCCATCCGCACCAGCCCGCGCACGAGCTCGCGCGCCTGGGTTGGCACACCGACGCCGATCGTGTCGGCGACGAGCACCGCGTCGGGCGGCTGCAGCATCACCTGCTCGGCCACGCGGAGCACGTGGGCCGGCTCCACCCGGCCCTCGAAGGGGCAGCCGAAGGAGACGATCAGTCCGACCGTGATCGGCACGCCGGCCGCCCGCGCACGAGCGACGAGAGCGTGCGAGATCTCCAGCCCGCCGGCCACGGTCATGTTCTGGTTGCGCTGGGCGAACGTGTCGGTCACGGGGAACGCGTAGTGCACCTCGTCGACGCCGGCGGCCAGCGCGCGGTCGAACCCGCGCTCGTTGAGCACGAGGCCCGACAGCACGGTGCCGGGCCGCCGGTGGACGGCGGCGACGACCTCCTCCGCCCCGGCCATCTGGGGCACGAGCCTCGGGTTGACGAAGCTGGCCGCCTCGACGGCCCGCACGCCGGCGGCGAGCAGCCGGTCGCAGAGGTCGGCGCGGACCTCGGGGGCCAGCGTCACGCTCTCGTTCTGGAGCCCGTCGCGCGGGCCCACGTCACAGATGGTGAGGCTCACTCAGATGACTCCGTTACTCGAAGGATCAGCGATCAGCAATGCCGACCTCAGCAGCCGCCAATTGCTCGGCGGCGGTGGTCGGATCGAGGGCGAACCGATAGGCCTGATCGTCCACCATCACTCTCACCGGTAACTCTAAAACGCCCGCGCTCACGTGGCGTCCGGGGCCCTGTCGCGGCGGGGCGCTCACCGCCGCCACCCACCGAGCAGGACCGCCATCCGGCTCGGACGGCGCCCGAGCGGCATCGACCGGGGCGTCTCGCGGACCGCGGCGGCCAGCGCGGCGACCAGCCTGCCCGCGCTGGCCGGGCGGCGGGCTGGATCCCGAGCCAGACCCCTGGCCAGCACCGCGTCGACGGCGACTGGAAGATAGGGGTTGACGGCCCTGGGCGCGGGCGCGGCGCCGGGCAGGCCGGAGCTCGCCACGCCACCCTCACCGTGCGGCGTGCGGCCGGTCAGCATCTCGTAGAGCACCGCGGCGAGGCCGTACACATCGGTGCGGGCGCCGCATCGCTGCCCGAGGGCCTGCTCCGGGGCCATGTACGCCGGCGTGCCCAGCCCGGCCCAGAGCTCGCCGCTCTCCGGCTCGAGGCCGGCCTGCGCGATCCCGAAGTCGCCCAGCCGCACGACGCCGTCGTCACCGAGCAGGACGTTGGCCGGCTTGACGTCGCGGTGGACGACGGCGAGCGCGTGCGCGTGGTCGAGGGCCGCGGCCAGCTGCTCGGCGACGTGCAGCGTCTCGGCGGGCGCCGGCACACCGCGCCGCAGACGTTCGGCGAGGCTGGGACCGACCACGTACTCCATCACGATGTACGGGGTGCCGTCGGTGGCGATGCCGCAGTCGTGCACGGCGACCACGTTGCGGTGCCGCAGCCGGGCCGCCACCCGCGCCTCGCGCAGGAGCTGGTCGCGCCGGGCCCC
>DASYBH010000047.1:0-2156 GCA_036500885.1 Candidatus Dormiibacterota bacterium | reverse complement strand
GGCTACCGGCTGGGAGCGGTGCTCACGTATTCGCTGGTCGCCGAGGTGTTCTCGGCGCAGCTCAACGTGCGCACGCCCATCGCCGGGGCGCTCTGGAACGGCTCCATCGCGACGCGCTTCACGTGGCCGATGCCGATGGCCACCCAGTACGCGGCTGAGATGATCGGCGAATGGGCCCTGCCCATGCTGCTGACCTCAGCGCCGCTGCTGCTCCTGGCGCCCCTCCTTGGCGTCAACCCGCTGCCGGCGTCGGCCGCGCACCTCGCGCTGTTCCTGGTGAGCCTCGTGCTGGCGATCGCGATCGGGATCGCCATCGACATGGCCTACACGGTGCTGACCGTGCGGATCGACCTGGGGCCGTGGGTGCTCAACGCGGCGCGCGCCGTCGTCCAGGCCATCTTCTCGGGCGCCTGGGTGCCGCTCGCCCTGCTTCCGTTTCATCTGGGCGCGCTGTTCGACTGGCTTCCGTTCGCCTCGGCGGCGTCGGCCCCCATGCGCATCTACACGGGGACGGGTGACCCGCTCCAGCTGCTCACCCTGCAGATCGTCTGGGTGATCGTGCTCACCATCGCGGTCAGGGCGGCATGGAACGCGAGCCGCGAGAGGGTTGCGCTCTATGGCGGCTGAGACCATGCGCCTGTTCGGCGCCGGGGCGCGGCTGAACGCGATCCGGATACTCCGCACCCGCGAGCAGGCGATCGCGCATACGGTCACCGATTTCATCTGGCATTCGGGCGCCATGCTGGCGCCGATCCTGGTCGCGGTCCGGTTCGGGCACATCGGTCCCTGGCCGGTGGCCGCTGTCGTGTTCATGCTCGCGTACTGGACGATCGTGAGCTCGCTGCTCGACGCCCTCGGCGACAACACGTTCTTCATCAGCCAGCGCATCGGGCGCGGACAACTCGACCACGTCCTGGTCCAGCCGCAGCCGCTGTGGCGGATCCTGCTCACCGAGGGCTTCACGCCGCTGGACTTCTGGCCGACCCTGGCGCTTGGCCTGGCCCTGATGGCCTGGTCGGTGGCGCCGCTGCACGTGACGGTGAACCCCGGTTGGTTCGGGCTGCTCGGCATCAACCTGCTGGCGTCGATGGGGGTGCAGACGGCGTTTCTCTATGCGTGGGGCAGTCTCGCCTTCTGGGCGCCGCGTGGCGCCGAGGAGATCAGCTCCGCAGCGGGGAGCCTGATCGGCGAGGTGGGCTTCCCGCTCGACCCCGTGCCGCGCGCCCTTCGGGTCGCCCTGGTCAGCGCCGTGCCCAGCGGGCTGCTCAGCTGGCTCCCGTCGCGTGCCCTGCTGCACCTCACGGGCGCCGGCGCCGTGGACGCCTGGCTCACTCCGCTCGCGGCGATCGTGCTCGGTGCGTTCGCCGTAGTCCTGTTCCGGCTTGGACTGCGCCGCTACCGCCACACCGGTTCCAGGAGGTACACGGACCATGGCCACCGTCGTTGAGCTGCGCGGCGTCCACAAGTCGTTCCAGCGGCGCCTGCGTTCGGCGACGTTCGCCGGGCTGCTGCGCGACGTCACTCATCCGCGGCGCGAGATCGTCACCGCGCTGCGCGGGATCGATCTCACCGTCGAGGCCGGCGAGATGGTGGCCTATGCCGGGCCCAACGGGGCCGGCAAGAGCACGACGATCAAGCTGCTCGCCGGGCTGCTGGCGCCCGATTCGGGGACCGTCCGCGCGCTCGGCGCCGACCCGGTGCGTGACCGGGTGCGCTATGTCGGCAAGATCGGCGTCGTCTTCGGCCAGCGCACCGAGCTGTGGTGGGACCACCCGGTCGCGGCCAGCTTCGCGTGGCGCAAGACCGTGTGGAACATCCCCGACGACGTCCACAAGAGATCGCTCGCCTTCGCGCGCGAGCTGCTCGGCCTCGATCCGTTCTGGAACGCGCCTGCCCGTGAGCTGAGTCTCGGCCAGCGCATGCGCGCCGACCTCGCGCTCGCGCTCGTGGGCGAGCCGCAGATCCTGTTCCTCGACGAGCCGACGATCGGCCTCGACGTGCTCGTGAAGCAGGAGGTGCTCGAGGCGATCCGGACGCTGAACCGCGAACGGGCGATGACGGTGATGATCACCAGCCACGACATGTCCGACCTCGAGCAGCTGCACGCCCGGATCGTGTTCCTCAACGAGGGGGCGATCGCCTTCGACGGCTCGTTC
>DASYBH010000046.1:0-1689 GCA_036500885.1 Candidatus Dormiibacterota bacterium | reverse complement strand
ATCGCGGTCGTCGCCGGCCTGGTCATCGCCCTCCCGATCGGCGTGATCGCATGGCGGTTCCAGCGCAGCCGGAACGTCGTGCTCGCCGTGGCCGGCGTGCTCTACACCATCCCGTCGCTGGCGCTCTTCGCGCTGCTGATCCCGTGGACCGGCCTGACGGACGTCACGGCTGAGATCGGCCTCACCTCGTACACGCTGCTGATCCTCATGCGCAACATCGTCGTCGGCCTGGACGGCGTGCCCGCCGAGGTGCGCGACGCCGCGACGGGCATGGGGTACCGGCCGCTGCGGCAGCTCATCCGCGTCGACCTGCCGCTCGCCCTGCCGGTGATCGTCGCCGGGCTGCGCATCGCGACGGTGACCACGATCGGCCTGGTGACGATCACGGCGCTGCTCGGAGAGGGCGGCCTCGGCAAGCTCATCTACGACGGGCTGCAGCGGGACTTCCGGACCCCGCTGGTCGTGGGCTCGGTGCTGTCCGTGGCGCTGGCCGTCGTGTGCGACGTGGGACTGGCGGCCGGCCAGCGCCTGCTGACGCCCTGGAGCCGCGCGTGAGCTTCCTCCTGGACGTCGCGCGCTGGTTCCTCGACGGGTCGCACTGGCAGGGCTCCGGCGGCATCCCGGCGAGGCTGGAGGAGCACGTGCTGATGTCGCTCGCCGCGGCCGGCACGGCCGCGGTGATCGCGCTCCCGATCGGCCTGGTCCTCGGCCACCTCGGGCGCGGCGGAGCGCTGGCGATCAACGTCTCCAACGTCGGCCGCGCGCTGCCCTCGTTCGCCATCCTCGTGCTCGCGGTGCAGGTCGTCGGCATCGGCCCCAAGCCGGCCTTCCTGGCGCTGGTGGCGCTCGCGATCCCGCCGATGGTGACCAACGCGTTCGTCGGCATGCGCGACGTCGACCCGGAGCTGCGCGACGCCGCCCGCGGCCTCGGCATGCACGAGCTCCGGGTGCTCGCGACGGTCGAGCTGCCCAACGCGCTGCCGGTGGTGATGGCGGGCGTGCGCACCGCGGGCGTCCAGGTCGTGGCGACGGCCACCCTGGCGGCGCTGGTCGCGTGGGGCGGCCTCGGCCGCTTCATCATCGACGGCCTGAGCCAGCGCGACTACGTCCAGGTCTTCGCGGGCGCGCTGCTGGTGGCCGCCCTCTCCGCACTGGCCGAGCTCGTGCTCGGGACCGTGCAGCGCCTCGTCACGCCGGCGGGCCTTCGCTCGGTTGCCGCCGGCGACCGGCGGCGCGCCGTGCGCCGCATGGCGCCGCAGGGGGATCCGGCGACCTGATATCCTCATCGCGAACGGGCGTTCGCGGCGCGTTTGTGTGGTGGAGGAGGGCGGCCCGCCGCATGTGCGTAGGTCCGCGTCCCCCACATGCCATGGCCGGCTCGCGAGCCGGCATCAGCTCAGGAGGAAATCCGATGCCACGTTGGGCTCATCGCGCCCTGCTGTCCTCGATCCTCGGGCTGAGCCTCATCGCCAGCGCCTGCGGGTCGTCTGGCGGCGGCTCCCCGACGACGTCGAGCGGCAAGGGCACCATCACGGTCGCCGGTTTCAATTTCCCGGAGTCGACCATCCTCGCCTACATCTACGGCGGGGCGCTGAAGGGTGGCGGGTACACGATCAACTACAAGACCGAGCTCGGCAACCGCGAGGTGGTCGCACCGGCGCTGCAGCGCGGTGACATCGACCTGTACCC
>DASYBH010000045.1:0-7686 GCA_036500885.1 Candidatus Dormiibacterota bacterium | reverse complement strand
GGCACGCTGCTGACGCCCCTGAACTCGTCGATGATGGCGGTCGCGCTGGTCCGCATGCAGCACGACTTCGCGGTGACGGTGGCGACCGCCACGTGGCTCATCTCGGGGTTCTACCTGGCGTCGGCCGTGGCCCAGCCGCTGACCGGCCGGCTGGCGGACCGGTTCGGGCCGCGCCGGGTGTTCCTGACCGGCCTGCTGCTGCTCCTGGGTGTGTCCACGGTCGCACCGCTGGCGCCGGGCTTCGGATGGCTCGCCGGCGCGCGCGCGCTCCAGGCCCTCGGCGCGTCGGTCGCCTTCCCGGCCGGCCTGGCGATGATCCGCGCGTCCTCGCCCTCCGGTCAGATGCCGGCCGGGTCGCTCGCCGCCGTCAACATCGCCAACTCCACCAGCGCGGCATTCGGCCCCACGCTGGCGGGCTTCCTCATCGCCTTCGCCGGCTGGCAGGCGATCTTCCTGGTCAACCTGCCGATCGCCGGGCTCGCGCTGCTGACGGGCGTGCGCTGGCTGCCGCGGGACCGGCCCGCCCCATCCGTGGGGCGCGACGTGCTCCGCGAGGTGGACCTCATCGGGCTCCTGCTGTTCGCGGCCACGATCGGCGGGCTGCTGGCGCTGCTGGTCCAGGCGGGGCGGGACCTGCCGTGGCCGCTCCTCGGCCTGCCACTGCTGACGGGGATCGTCCTCGTGCTGTGGGAGCGGCGGGCGCCAACACCGTTCCTCGACGTCCGGATGCTGGCGGCGAACCCGCGCCTGGCCGGCGTCTACCTGCAGTTCGCCGGCGTCAACGTGGTCTTCTACTCGATCTTCCTGGCGCTGCCGCTGTGGCTGCAGCAGGTGCGCGGGCTGCCGCCACACGGTGCGGGCCTGCTCCTGCTTCCGATCACGGTCGTGAGCATCCTCGTCACGCCGCTGGCCGCCGCGTCGATCGCCCGGTCCGGACCGCGTCCGGCGCTCGTGCTCGGCACGATCGCGCTCCTCGCCGGATCGCTGCCGCTCCTGCTGTTCGGGCCGGCCACGCCGCTCTGGGCGTTGGCCGCGGCCGAGGCCGTGGTCGGGGTGCAGAACGGCCTGAACACGCTGGCCCTGCAGGCGGCGCTCTACGAGTCGGCGCCGGCCGCGGTCATCGGCACGGCGTCCGGCCTGTTCCAGACGTGCCGGTACGTCGGCGCGATCCTGTCCACCGTCGTCATAGGCGCGGTCTTCGGGAGCGGCACGAGCACGGCCGGCCTGCACGCGATGGCCGCCCTCCTGGTGGTGCTGAGCGCGTGCCTCGTGGTGGCGTCGGCCGCCACGCGGACGCGTGCGGCGCCCAGCGTCTGACAGCGGACCCAGGCGGGAGGCCGGGGGGGCCGCCGGACGATAATTCCGTCATGTCACGCGGCGCGCTCTTGCTGATCGGTGGTGTCCTGATCGTGTTCCTCGCCGTCGGCGGCTTCCTGATCCTCCGGAACCAGGGCGGCGGAGGGAAGCCGGTGGTCCTGAACGTGACCGTGTCGAACGCCAACACGATGAAACCGGACCACCTGGTCGCCAGGCAGGGCGACAGCGTGACGATCAACATCACGAGCGACAGGACCGGCGAGGTCCATCTGCACGGCTACGACATCCACTTCGAGACAAGGGCCGGCGAGGTCGCCAGCCAGACCTTCCGGGCGAGCAACAGCGGCGACTTCGAGATCGAGTGGGAGAGCACGAGCACCCACCTGGGCGACCTGGCGGTGAACCCCTGACGCCGGGCAGCCCGGCGGCCGTCTAGCGCTCGGCAGCCACCGGGTAGTCCTCATCGGTGAGGACCTGCTTGAGCCGCTCCACGCCCACGATCCGGTCGTCGAACGCGACGGCCACCGTCCTGGCCGGCACGTCGACACTGACCTCCCGCACCCCGGCGATGGGCTGCAGGGCGCCGGTGATCGTTCGCTCGCAGTGCTCGCACGAGACGTCTGGGACGTCGAAGACCACGCTGCTCATCCGAACCCTCCTCAGTGCACCCGCACGACGTAGTCGGCGGTGATCACGCTGCCATCGGGGGCCTCGAACTGCCCCCAGATCTTGTAGAGCCCGGGACCGGGAAACGCCGGCTCCACGTCGATGCGCGGCCCCACCTCCCCGGCGGCGTCGCTGTGGCCTCCGCCCGCGCCCGGACCGGCCGCGAGCCCCATCCCCATGGTCATCGGGGCCGAGCCCGGCGACATGCCGTGCGCGTGCAGGAACCACGAGGCGTCCTGGCGCACGATGGACACGTGCGCGGCGGCGCCGAGGTACGGCCGCAGGTTGTGGGCGGGGAGGCCGGTGGCGGCGCTCGTGACCGAGAACGTGAGGCGCGAGGGCCGGCCCCACAGCAGGTCGCCGGCGCCGAGCAGAGCGACGCTGTAGTCGCCGCGCACCTTGGGGCTGCTGTCGGATCGCAGCGGCACCGTGGCCGGCCGGGCGCCGGTAACGGTCACCGAATCGCGCAGCACGACGTCCTGGCCGGCCGCGGTCGCGAACTCGTCGAACAGCTGGTACGAGCCCGCGACCGGGAACCGGACGTCGACCGCGTACTCGCCCGGGGCGCCGGTCGGGATGGGGTGCAGGTGCTGGAACCGCGCGAGGTCGCTGGCGACGACCACCAGGTGCATCAGCCGGTCGTGGCTTGCCACCACCCCGGTGAAGGGCCCTCCGTCCGACGCGGACGAGAGGCGGTAGACGAGGCGGGCGGGAACGTCGGGCTGGACACCGGCTGGAATGCTGAGCCGCGCGTGGATGCCCGCCTGCGCAGCCGGGACCGCGGTCGCACCCACCGCCGCGCGCTGAACGGCGCCGAGGGATGCCGCGCCGATCCCCCCGGCCACCAGGGCGATGGAGGCCAGGTAGCCGACCTCTCGCAGCCGGGCGGTCAGCGGCGGACGGACGATGTCGCGCACGCGATCGGGCCGCCTGAAGCGGCGCAGGCGCAGCGCGTTCGTGACGACGCTCACGCTGCTCAGCGCCATGGCCGCGGCGGCCAGCGCGGGGGTCAGCAGCACGCGGACCAGCGGGAACAGCGCGCCCGTGGCCAGCGGCACCAGGAGCAGGTTGTAGGCGAAGGCCCAGAAGAGGCCCTGCTGGATCACGGCCACCGTCCGGCGCGAGAGCGCCAGCGCGGTCACGATGCCGGCCAGATCGCCGCCGACCAGGGTGATGTCCGACGCCGCGAGCGCGACGTCGGCGCCCGTGCCGATCGCGATCCCGACGTCCGCCTGGGCCAGCGCGGGCGCGTCGTTGATCCCGTCGCCGACCATCGCCACGCGGTGGCCCCGGGACTGGAGCTCCCTGATCTGGTCCGCCTTCTCGTGCGGCAGCACCTCGGCGAGCACGTGCTCGATGCCCGCCTCGCGCGCCACGGCCTCCGCGACGCCGCGGCCGTCGCCCGTCACCATCCACACGTCCAGGCCCAGCTCCCGGAGCTGCCGGACGGTCTCGGCCGCACCTGGCTTGAGCGAGTCGGTCACCCCGATCACGCCGGCCGGTCGCCGATCGACCGCCACGAGCATCGACGTCCCTCCCATGGCCACGAGCTCGCGCGACGCGTCAGCCATCCCATCGAGCTCGATGCCCAGCCGGCGCATCAGGCGCGGGCTGCCGGCGAGGACCTCCCGGCGGTCGACCGTGGCGCTGACGCCCTGACCGGCGAGGGCCTCGAAGGCCGACGCGACCGCCGGCTCGACGCCGCTCTCCCTGGCGTGCGCGACCACGGCTTCCCCGACGGGGTGCTCGGAGCCCAGCTCGGCCGCCGCCGCGATTGCCAGGAGCTCCTCCTCCGTCCACCCGCTGGCGGGAACCACGCGCGACACGACCGGCCTGCCGCGCGTCAGGGTGCCGGTCTTGTCGAGCACCATCGTGTCGATCCGCCTGGCTCGCTCCAGCGCCTCGCCAGAACGCACCAGGATGCCCATCTCGGCCGCCCGCCCGGCGGCGACCATGACGGCCGTCGGGGTGGCCAGGCCGAGCGCGCACGGGCACGCCACGATGAGGACGGCGACCGCTGCCTGCAGCGCGGCCGGCAGCCGCGGCTCGGGGCCCAGGAGCATCCAGCCGGCGAACGTCACCACGGCGACGGCGAGGATCCCCGGCACGAAGTACGCCGACACCGTGTCCGCGAGGCGCTGCGAGGGCGGCAGCGAGCCCTGGGCGTCCTCGACCAGCGCCACGATCTGCGCCAGCGCCGTGTCGTCGCCGACCCGGGTCACGCGGGCGACCAGCGCGCCGCTGCCGTTGAGCGTGCCTCCGATCAGCGGGTCGCCGGCCGCCCTCTCGACCGGCAGGCTCTCGCCGGTCAGCATGCGCTCGTCGACGGCCGACCGGCCATCGACCACGACCCCGTCGACCGGCACCCGCTGGCCGGGGCGCACGCGCACGAGGTCGCCCACCTCCAGCGCCTCGATCCGCACCTCGCGCTCCCCGTCGCCGGCGACCACCGTGGCCATCGCGGGCTGCAGCTCGGACAGCGCGCGGATCGCGGCCCCGGTCCGGCTCCTGGCCCTCGCCTCGAGCCATCGGCCGAGCAGGACCAGGGCGACGATGATGACCGCCGTCTCGTAATACAGCTCGAGCGGCATGCCCCAGCGCGACGCCAGCTGCGGCCAGAGGGTCACGAACGCGCTGTAGCCGTAGGCGACGCTGGTCCCCGCCGCCACCAGGGTGTCCATCGTCGTGGTGCCATGCCGGGCGGCCTGCCATGCGGCGCGATAGAAGCGCCCCCCGGCCCAGACCTGGACGGCGGTGGCGACCACCAGCAGCGCGGGAGCCACGATGCTCATGTCCAGGCTGACCGGCAGGAACATGAGCAGCATCATCCCGAGGCCGATCGCGAGGCTGACCAGCGCCTTCGACCTGAGGTCGGAGATGTCGCGCTCCCGCTCTCCAGCGAGATCACCGGCAGCCGCTCGCCGCCCGCCACCCGCGGCATGCCGCGCACCGCGGGCCGGCGCGGGCTCGGGGCGAACGCCGTAGCCCGCCCTCTCGATGGCGGACTCCAGCGCCGGTCGGGTCGCCAGCTCGGGGTCGAAGGTCACCGATGCCCGTTCGGAGACCAGGTTCACCGCGGCCTCCGACACCCCCGGCACCCTGACCAGAGCCTTCTCGATGCGCCGGACGCAGGAGGCGCAGGTCATGCCGGTGACCTGCAGGGTGACCCTGGCGGTCGTCGTGGCTGCCTGAGACATCGACAGCCATGATACCCGGAGGGGGTTTCCGCACCCAGCAGGTCGAGCCGCGGGCGTGCTACAAACCTCGGCGAATGCAGGATCCGCCACGAGGGTGATCCCGGGCCTGGTCCGTCAGCCGGGCCCGTTTCGAGTCTACTGGGCCGGCCAGACGATCTCCCTGTTCGGCGACCAGGTGTCGCTCATCGCCCTGCCGCTCGTCGCCGTGCTCGTCCTGCACGCCGGCCCGGCGGAGATGGGCTACCTCGTCGCCGCGGCGTGGTTGCCGAGCCTGCTGTTCGGGCTGCACGCCGGCGCCTGGGTCGACCGGTACCGGCGCCGCCGGCTGCTCATGATCGCCGCGGACATCGGCCGCGCCCTCCTGCTGGCCACCGTGCCCGTCGCCGCGGCGCTGCACGCGCTGACGTTCGTCCAGCTCCTCGCGGTGGTGTTCATCAACGGGACGCTGAGCATGCTGTTCAACATGTCCGCGCAGATCCTGTTCGTGTCGACCGTGCCGAAGGAGCGCTACGTCGAGGGCATGTCGCTGCTGAACGGGAGCCGGGCCTTCTCCTTCGTCAGCGGGCCCACCGTCGGTGGCCTCCTCGTCCAGGCTCTGTCCGCCCCCGTCGCGCTCGTGGCCGACGCGATCTCCTTCATCGGTTCGGCGGTGTCACTGGCGATGATCGCGCCGGCCGAGCCGGCCGCCGAGTCGGAGCGGCGCGGGCAGGTGCTCGCGGGAATCCGGTTCGTCCTCGGCGCGCCGGTCATGCGCGCCGCCCTCGCCTCGACGGCGACGATCAACCTGTTCAACCTCGCCTACGGCGCCCTGGTCGTCCTCTACATAGTTCGTAGCCTGCACGTGCCGCCCAGCACCCTCGGGCTGGTCCTCGGCAGCGGGGCGGTCGGGGGCCTGATCGGCTCGCTGATCACGGCCCCGCTCGGCAGGCGCATCGGGATCGGCCCCGCGTTCCTTCTCGGCTGCATCCTCTTCCCGGCGCCGCTCCTGCTGGTGCCGCTGGCGGGGGGACCGATGCCCGTGGTGCTGGCGCTGCTGTTCCTGTCGCAGTTCGGCGCCGGGCTGGGAGTCATGATCCTGGACATCTCCGTCGGAGCGATCTTCGCGGCACTGATCCCCGACCAGCTTCGGGCCCGGGTCGCCGGCGCCTACAGCGTGGTGAACTACGGGGTGCGACCGGTGGGAGCGCTGCTGGGCGGCGCGCTGGGGGCCGCCATCGGCACTCGACCAACGCTCCTGCTCGTCACCATCGCGGCGATCGCCGGCTTCCTCTGGCTGCTGCCGTCGCCCATTCGCCGCATGAAAACCCTTCCGGACAGCGCGAAGATGGCCTGACCCCGGCGCTCGAGTGCGCGGTGGGAACGGGCGTCCGCGCACGCACCGCAGGACATTGCTGCGCTGCGCCGGTGGATACCGGCGACATAATGGGCGGCGTGATCGACTCGCACCTCAACGCCACCTGGCGCGGGTAACCGACGTGCCTCCCCTCTTCTTCGGCTACCACATTCCCAGCTTCACCTTCGGCGACGGCGTCCCTCCCACCGCGCTGTTCGAGCGCGTCGTCGAGCTGGCCCAGGCGGCTGAGGCGGCCGGCTTCGACGCCGTGACGCTGATGGACCACTTCTATCAGATCGGACCCATCGGCCCTGAGGAGGAGCCGATGCTGGAGGCCTACACGACCCTCGGCGCCATCGCGGCCCGGACGTCCCGCGTCCGGCTCGCCACGCTGGTCACCGGCGTCACGTATCGAAACCCCGCACTGCTCGCCAAGATGGTGACCACGCTCGACGTCATCTCACAGGGGCGGGCGATCCTCGGCATCGGGGCAGCCTGGAACGAGTCCGAGCACGGCGGCTACGGGTTCGACTTCCCGCCGATCGGTGAGCGCATGGACCGGCTCGACGAGGCGCTCACGATCTGCAAGCTGATGTTCACGCAGGACCGGCCGTCGTTCGCGGGCAGGCACCACCGCATCGACCGGGCGATCAACAGCCCCCCGCCGATCCAGCCCGGCGGACCCGCGATCCTCATCGGCGGCGGCGGCGAGAAGCGCACGCTGCGCCTTGTCGCCCGCCACGGTGACATGTCGCACTGGGGGGGATCGCTGGAGGAGCTGAAGCGCAAGGACGAGGTGCTCCTGCGGCACTGCGAGGCCGAGGGCCGGGACCCGTCCACGATCGTTCGCACGGTCGGGTCGCCCGTCGTGCTGGTCAGGGACGGGAGACAGGCCCAGGCGCTGCTGGCGGGGATCCCACCCGAGCGCAGGGGCACGATGCCGCCGATGACCGTGCACGCGGCGGCCGACTACCTCCGCTCGTATGTGGACGCCGGCTTCACTGGATTCACCTTCAACAACCCGACCATGCCGACCCCGGAGGCGATCGCCCTGGGCGGCGAGCTGATCCGGCTGCTGCGCTGATTGCGTGCGCCTGACCGGGGGGGGGTCAGCGGCCCGCGTCCGGGACCAGCGACTGCAGCGCCTGGACGATGCGGCGGTGGACGGACTCG
>DASYBH010000044.1:0-14270 GCA_036500885.1 Candidatus Dormiibacterota bacterium | reverse complement strand
CGCACGCCCGCGCGACCGCAGTCCTCGATCACGTCGAACGCGGCGGCCGTGCCGGTCATGACGTAGGCGTGGTCGACCGGTTCGGGCACCGCCTCGAGGCTGCGGAAGCAGGGCTGGTCGAACGCCTCCGCGCTGCGCGGGTGAACCAGGTGCAGCCTGCCCGGGTAGCCGCAGCCGCGGAAGTTGGTGACGAGGACCCTCGACCAGAGCGACTTCTCGGTGGCTCCGACGAGGGCGACCGATTGGGGGGAGAGGAACCAGCTCAAGCGGTGGTTCCGGACGCGGCGGCCACGGCGAGTTCGCTCAGCATCGTCCTGCATTGTGGCACCGCCCGAGCCCCGGATGGCGAAACCGGGCCCCCGCTCCGCGCGATCAGGGCTTCGAGGTCAGCCTCAGCGCTCTAGCCGATCCCCAGATCCCCTATTCCTTCCTGCTCAGAGCTCGAACGCCCGCAGGGCGCTCGGGCGGGCCGCGTACAGCAGCCGGCTCAGGCGGGCGCGGTCGCGCAGGCCCAGCGCGCGCACCATCGCCCCATCCGCCGCCTCCATCTTCGGGAGACGGCAGCGCCCGCAGGAGCTGCCTCCGCGGTGCAGCGCTCTCCCGGCGACCTCCAGCAGCCCGGCCGGCCCCGGCCGCGACGCGAACTTGAGGCGCAGGTCCACCTTGTGCATCCGCAGCGCCCCGCCGACCACGTAGCGGCGGTTGGCCATCGCGAACAGTCCCAGGTCGTCGGCCCTCGCACCGACCACGTGCAGCGACTTCAGGTCAGTCCGGAACTCCGGGAGCCGCTCGAACGCCGCGCTGCGCCTCGCGCTGGTGGCCCGCACGATCGTCCGCCGCACTCCCTCCACCACCTCCAGACCCGGCAGGCGGTGCCGGTCGATCACGGCCTGCACGACCGCCGAGTCGGCCACCGCCCGACCGATGGTGGCCATCCGGAACAGCGACAGGCTGTGCCGGTAGCGCGGGTCCACGAGCACGTCGGTCTCCGCGAGCAGGGCCTCCCGCAGCTCGCCCAGCGCGAGCGAGTCCTCCTCGCTGAGCAGCACCGTGGAGACCCGCTGCCGCTCGTCCCACGCCACCGCGCCGTGCTCCGCGATCCCGCCGGCCAGACCGAACGTCCGGCAGCGCTCCCGGACCTCACCGAGGCTCTTGCCGGACGCGACGAAGACCTGCTGGCCGTGCACCGCCAGCGCTCGCAGCGCCTGCACGCTCGCCGGGGTGGCGCAGTCGAAGCCGAGCGCATCCGACTCCATGACCCGGTCCAGGTCGATCACCCAGGCCGGCCCCTGCCGGGCCGCGTCCACCCCGCTCAGGTGGGTGCTCGCCAGGTAGCCGTTGACCGTCCGGGTCAGCTGCGTCTCGCGGATGACCAGCTCGCGCGCGTATGCGACCCGACCGGCCCGAGCGCCCGTGTCGAGGCCCAGGTCCCGGACCGCGGCCAGCTCCGTCCAGCCGGCGAGGAGCTTGTGCACCGCCAGCCTGGCGTTCAGCGCACCGGAGTCGTTCGAGGACTGCACGTATGCGTCCGCCAGCTGCTGCTCCTCCTCCGGTTCGAGGCGAAAGCCGACCACCGCCGACGCCAGGTCGTAGGCGGGGTCGGTGACGCAGCGCCCAGCGGCGTCGAAACCGTGCTCCTCGAAGTCCAGCTTCAGCAGGCCGTGCGGAGTCCGCGACCACTCGTCAGGGCCCATCCGGCCGTCGATCGCCGCGTGCCGGCTGGGACGCACATGGCGGGCGATCGCGTCAGCCGCGCGAGTGGCCGCCGGGCGGGCGGCGCGGCCCAGGCCGCGCGCCATGAACTCCACCACCTCGCGATCGCCCACGGTTGCGGACGCCGGGCCGCGCGTGACGCCCAGGTCCAGCCGCCGGGCTCGGGCGGCGACGTAGGCGGCGACCTCGGCCAGCTCCTCCTCCTGAATGGGGTCCGGAGGGCCCTCCCCCGGCTCCCAGCGCATCAGGAGCACGCCCTCGTTGATCCCCAGCGCCTCCGGCACGTGGTCGCCCAGGCACGCCGCCACCAACCAGGAGTGGTAGCCGAAGAAGCCCAGGCCGACGCCCCGCGCCAGCAGCAGCTCCACCCGCCGGTGCGTGCCTCGCCACAGCTCGGTCTCGAACAGCTTCAGCGCGTGCGCTCCGGTTCGCCGGCCGGAGGGCGCGCCCACGCGGCGCATCTCGGCCGCCGCTCCGAGCCGGTGCCCCCGCACGACCGCGGCGCGATCCGCCCCCAGCCGCTCCAGCATCGCCGGCCGGTTCAGCCACTCCGTCACGGACTCGTCCGCGAGCAGCGCGTCGATGCGCCGCTCTCCGGCCGGAGCCGCATGGCACATGCGCGACTGGTCGACGCCCAGCCTGCTGAGCACGCCGGCGGCTCGCTCGCACGCGTCCTCGCCGTCGTGCATGCCGTCCACGATCACCGCCCATCCGCCGGCTCGCGCGACCCTGCGCACCTTCCGCTTCTCCGCCGGGAGCAGCGGGACGCCCGAGCGCAGCGACATCACTTCGACGGACTCGTGGCCCAGGCGTACCAGGGCCGCCGCGCAGAGCGGGGCCAGGTACAGCCCGGACGGCCGCAGGCCCACGACCAGCAGCGCCGCCCGGCGGCTGCCGACGGACCCCGATGCCTCCGCGGCCATCGCCTCCGCGTCGACCGGGTAGACGTCGGCGCCGCGGAAGCACTCCGGCAGCTCCGCGCGGCGGCGGGCCACCCTGGCGGGCCACCGGGTTGCGCTCAGCCGGGTGACCACGGCCGCCGCCTCCCGGCTGGGCATGCGCTCGCCGGCGAGGATCGACTCCGCCAGCGTCCGCGCCAGCGTCGCCAGCTCGGGCTGGCGCCGCAGGAGACCGCCCTCCCGCAGCCAGGCGGTCGCACGGCGAAGGGTTCTCTGCGCGCCGGACAGCGCCCTCAGCAGCACGCCATCGCCGAGCGGCGTCAGGTCGAGCATGCCGCGGTGCACGTGATCGGTGAGGACCTGGTCGAGCGCGCACGTCACCAGGTAGAGGTTGAGCAGGGGCCCGCCCGTCTCGGCCTCCTCGCCCGGGCGCTGCGGGGCGGCGGTCATGCCGCCGGCCACCCTGAGCAATGCCGCGAAGGGCTGGAGCAGGTCGAGGCACCACGTCCACTCCGCGGCGCTGATCGCCCCCACCCCCCGTTCCACTCCGCGGACGCCGGGAGCCGAGACCGGCGGCGACTGGCCACCTGGCACCACGTGGAAGCTCATGAGGGTAGCCGTCTCAGCTCGGCGCCGCCTGCCGGATGAGACGGCGCGCGGACGCTGGCGCCCCCAGCTCGTCGCCCACCCCCCGCCAGTAGGCGAGGTTGAACAGCGCGCTGCAGATGGCGTGCGACAGCCGGCGCCGTCGCAGGCGCAGCGCGACCCACGCGGCAGCCGCCGCCGGACGGGCCAGCACCCGCTCCGCGCCCTTCGCGCGCAGGCCGGCGCGCACCAGGAGCCGGGTCGCGGCGTTGCGCTCCCAGAACTCCCTGGCGATCGCGGCGAGCATGTCCGGCCGGCCGCGCCGCAGCCCCAGCACGACGTCGTTGCGGCCGTACTGGTGCGCGGCGTCGATCCAGGAGCGAAGCGAGCGCTCGGCCATGTGCACCGCGGACGCCGACGGCCGGAACACGAAGGCCAGGCCCATCCGCTCCAGCCGGAACGCGAGCTCCACGTCCTCCGCCCGCTTGAAGCCGGCGTCGAAGCCTCCGGCGGCCCGCACCCGCTCCAGCCGCACCGATGCGTTGCCCGTGTAGAACTGCCGCGGCGTGGGCGCATAGAGCCCCTCCGCCATCGCCACGTACTGCTTGACGACGGTGTCCAGCTCCCACTGCACCCACGGCGAGCGCAGGGTGTCCGGCGGGAGCAGCGTGCCGATGACCACGCGGTCATCCGAGGGCGCCTCGACGTGCGCCCTGGCGTGCTCGGCGATCAGGCCCGGCGAGGCCAGGACGTCGTCGTCCAGGAACAGCACGAACGGACCGCGGGCATGGGTCAGGGCAAGGTTGCGCGCCGCCGCCGGTCCCTGGTTCGGCTGATCGAGCACGTTGACCCGAAAGGGTAGGCTGAGGGAGCGGGCCATCTCCACGGAGCCGTCGGTGGAGCCGTCGGAGACCAGGACCAGCTCGAACCGGTCGCACGGATACTGGACGCGCGCGAGCGTATCGAGCGTCCGCCGCAGCGACTCGCGGCGCTGGTACGTGGGCATCACCACGCTGAAGAACGGCAGGGACGTCACCGCGCCCCCGCCGGCTGCGTGCGCACGGCCGCCTGGGCCACCTCCAACATCAGCTCGAAGATCCGGCGGTGGTTGGCGAGGGCGTCGTGCTCCCGCCGCGCGAGTTCCAGGCTCTCCGCGCCCATCGCCATGCGCAGCTCGCGGTTCTCGATGAGGCGGCGCAGCACCAGCCGCAGGTCGGCGGGAGCGCCGGCGGGCACCAGGAAGCCGTTCACGCCGTCGCGCACCACCTCGCCCATCGCGCCCGTCGCGGTCGCCACCAGGGGCAGCCCGCTCGCGGCGGCCTCCGCGAGCACCTGCGGCAGGCAGTCACCGCGGCTGGGGACGGCGAACACGTCCGCACGCCGGTAGAGCGCCAGCAGCTTCGGGCTGCCCGGCCGCAGTCCCCGGTGGACGTGACATCGCACGCCGGCGGGAATCGGCCCCACCTCGCTCCCGGTGACCACGTCCAGTTCGGCCTGGTGCAGTCCCTGGAGGGCGGCCAGCAGGTCGGGCCCGCCCTTGCGCGCGAAGTCACCCCCCACGAACAATATTCTGACCAACGCGTCCGCCCGCGGCTGTGAGCCGGGGTGGAATCGCTGCAGGTCGACGCCGGGAGGGATGACGTGGACCCTCGACGCCGGCACGCCGTAGTCGGCGATCAGCGAGTCCGCGGCCAGGCGCGACCAGGTGACCAGCGCGCTCGCCGCCAGGAAGGCCCGCCGGTTCACCGCGGCCTTGGCGGTCTCGGCCAGGGCGCCGCCGCGGCGGTGGCCGTAGGCCTCGCCGACGTCGTCGAAGTTGACGGGCGTGGCGTCCAGTGAGACGACGGTGGGCACCGCACGCATGACGCCGACCGAGAGCAGCGCGGCGACCTGCGTGTGGATGAACGCCGCGTGCAGCGGGCCCTCCCGGAGGCGGCTGCGCAGCGCCGAGCGCGCCATCAGGCTGGCCCGCAGCGACCAGTTGCGCAGTCCCGGCAGCCCGCTCAGAGCACCCCGCGGCTCGTAGGCCAGCTTGATCACCACCCCGTCGACCCAGTCGGTCTCCTCCAGCGCCCGCTCCAGGTTCCCCGTGTGGGCCACGTGGCCGAGCGTCTGCTCCAGTACGAAGGCGGCCCTCATGCCCGTCCGATCCTGCCCAGGCTCGGTGCGGTCAGTGACTCATCGGCCAACACCACGTCCATCTCCTTGCGCTCTGGTCGCTGATCACCGGTCCACGGGCTTGATCACCCGCGCCGGGGCGCCGGCGGCGAGCACGCCGGCCGGGATGTCGCGGGTCACCACGCTGCCGGCGCCGATCACGGAGCCGGCGCCGATCGTGACGCCCTTGAGGACGATCACTCGAGCCCCCATCCAGACGCGGTCCCCGATGATGATCGGCCGGGGGTCGCCGTGGCCCTCGGAGCCGTCGGGATCGTGGTGGTCGCAGTCCATGACGATGCTGTACTGACCGATCAGGCAGCCGTCGCCGATGCGCACGAGGGTGTGGGCGGAGATCGAGCAGCCGTAGTTGAGGAACACGCGATCGCCGATCTCGAGCCGGCCGCCGTCGTGGGCGTTCAGGTCGCCGCGCACCGGGTCGCCGTACATGAGCAGGCGCTCCCCGATCTCGATCGTGGCGTAGTTGCTCACCCGGCAGCGGCCGAAGAGCCGCGCGCGCGCTCCCAGGCGCTGGCAGGCCCTGAGGTCCCAGCGCGCCCGGGCCACGGCGCCCGCCTGGCGCACGGCCCAGAGTGGGTCGGCAGCCGCCTGGCGGAGCCGCCCGGAAGCGGGCGCCGGCGCTGCCGGCACGATCTCAGTCATCAACTGTCCCTTCCCAACGCCCTCCTGATGTCGGCGCAGCCTACGGCCGGCGGGCCGCGAAGGGAATGGGGCCTTCTCCATCTCGGTGGGGCGCCGGACAGGGTGCGAGGGGTAACTTGTCCCATTGCGCTGGGTGACCGGCGCCCACTCACCGGCGGAAGGCCCATTGCCAGCGCGTCGCCGGACTGCGTTGATTAAGGAAGACGACTTGCCCCCCCTGACCCCCCGGCAGATGAGGGGGGAGGTGATGTCCGAACAGTGGAGAAACCCGTACGAGCAACGGTCGCGGTCTTCGACTTCGACGGCACCATCAGCCATCGTGACTCGACCGTCGCGTTCTGCCTGATGACGGTCCCGTTCTGGCGCCTGGGGCCGGCGCTCGTACGGGCCCTGCCGCGGCTCGCCGGTTACTCGCTCGGGCTGGTCACTCGCGAACGAGTCAAGGAGTCGCTGCTGACCGCCCTCTTCAGAGGCGTCGACGAGGCCCATCTGCGGCGCCGTGCCGCGACGTGGGCCGTGCACGACCTGCCCCGCCTGGTCCGGCCGCGCGCGCTGGCCCGGGTGCGCTGGCATCAGTCCCAGGGGCATCGCGTCGTGCTGGTCAGCGCCGCCCTCGAGATGTTCCTCGAGCCGTGGGCGCGAGCGGTGGGCATACGCGACGTGCTGGCCACCCGGTTGGAGGTGCGGGAGCGCCGGCTGACCGGCCGCCTGCTGGGCCACAACTGCTACGGCAAGGAGAAGGTGGACCGGCTGCGGGAGCTGCTGGGCGACCTGGGCGCCGTCGAGCTGTACGCGTACGGCGACAGCCGGGGCGATCGCGAGATGCTGGCCGTCGCCGAGCATCGCGCATACCGCCCGTTCCGGTCGCGAACCACGAGATAGGGCGTCCGTGTCGTCCCGGATGATGGCCAGGAGCCTGGCCGCGACCCACGACGCAAGCGGTCAGCGCGACGCGGCCGCCCGACCCGTCAGGACAGGCCCAGCGCCTTCTTGACCTCGTCGATCGCGGCCTGCTCCCTCGCCGACACCTGAACGCCGCCGAAGCCGCCGAAGCCACCCTCCCGGTGCGCGTTGGCGGCGGCCTCGGCCATCTCCACCACGAACGCCTGGAACGCGGGCAGGTCGTCGGGCGCCTTCCGACTGACCGTTGCGGTGGCCCAGCGGATCTCCTCGAGGGCCGGGCCCTCGTACTGCGCGAACTTCGTGCCGGTTCGCAGCCCGGTCGGGAAGCCCCCCTCCGACGCCACCTTCCTCACGAACTGGTTGCGGGCCGTGAGACGCGCGCCGCGCATCGCCTGCTGCAGGGCGAACATCTCCTCCTGGTCCCCACCGGCCTCCGACAGCGACACCATGACGCCGGCGGCGATCACGGCCGCGTGAATCCGCGTCATCTCGTCCTCGGTGAAGTCCTCACCCGCCATGTCCGCTCCTCCAATCAGTCCGCTGCGCCCGCCCAGCATGGGGGCTACAAGCATGGCATCTCGCCCGCGCGAAGTCCGCGAATCAAGGCAGTGTAATGGCCCGAGGGCTGCCAGAATTCGCGGATGGACCAGTCTGACGAGGTGCGGGTCCTGCTCATCGAAGACGACGGAACGCTGGCGCAGATGTACCGGACGAAGCTGGAGCGGGACGGATATACGGTTCAGGTGGCGGGCGACGGCGAGGAGGCGCTGCGGCTGATCGCGGAGCACCTGCCCGACCTGATCTTTCTCGACATCCGGCTGCCCCGGATGGACGGGCTCACGTTCCTCGAACGGCTGCGCGAGACCGACCGGACGCAGAACATCCCCGTCGTGATCGTGAGCAACTACAGCGAGCGGGAACTGGTGGACCGCGGCTACCAGCTCGGCGCGCTCGACTACCTCGTCAAGAGCCAGACGACGCCCGGCCGCCTCGCCGCCGGCGTCAGGGAGTGGAGCCGGCCGTACCTGTACCCGGGCCCCCGCCAGAACGGGAACGGGACCTGAGATGGAGCAGCAGCGGGTCACCGGTGAGTGACGCGCCGCGGCCGCGGTAGATGGTCGTCGTCTGCGGAGAGGCGCTGGTCGACCTGACTCCGGCGATCTGCGACGGCGAGCCGGCGTTCGTGGCGCGGCCCGGCGGCTCCCCCTGCAACGTCGCCGTGACACTCGGCCGCCTGGAGGTGCCGGTGGCGTACATGGGGCGGCTCTCCAGCGACGGGTTCGGCCGCATGCTCCGGGACCACCTGACGGGCAGCGGCGTGGACGGGCGCTTCCTGCGCGAGGGCCCCGAGCCCTCCACGCTGGCGCTGGTCGAGGTCGGCCCCGGCGGTGAGCCGGATTTCCGGTTCTACGGCGACCGCACGGCCGACCGGATGCTCCGGCGCCGTGACCTGCCCAGTGTCCTCCCGGCCGAGGTGCGAGCGCTGCACTTCGGCTCGATCGCCCTGGTCCGCGAACCCGGGGCCACCACCCTGGAGCGGTGCATGCGGCGCGAGCGGCCCGGCCGGCTGATCACCCTGGACCCGAACGTCCGCCCCGGGGTGATGGGCGACCGGTCCAGGTACCTGCGGCGGCTGGACGGCTGGCTGGCGCTGGCCGACGTCGTCAAGGTCAGCCGCACCGACCTGGCCTGGCTCCATCCCGGCGAGGCCCCTGCGCAGGTCGCCGAACGGTGGCTGGCCCGGGGCCCGAACCTGGTCGTCGTGACGCTCGCGGCCGGGGGATCGGCGGCGTACACGGCGAGTGAGGTCGTCGAGCGGCCCGCGCCCGCCGTCGAGGTGGTCGACACGGTCGGCGCCGGCGACGCGTTCATGGGCGGGCTCCTGGCCGCCCTGCACCGGCGATCGCTGCTGGACCGCGACCGGCTGGGCCGCCTCACCCACCAGGAGGTCGCCGACTGCCTCGGCTACGCCGGGCGGACCGCGGCCCTCACGTGCGCCAGGCCGGGCGCCCAGCCGCCGAGCCGCGCCGAGGTCGAGATCGGCCACATCATGGACGGCTGAGCGTCGCCGATCAACACTCCGGCAGGCGCAGCACGAACGTGCTGCCGGCGCCCGGCGTGCTGCGCTCGAGCACGAGGTCGCCGCCGTTGGCCCGGGCCAGCTCGCGGCTGATCGACAGTCCGAGACCCAGCCCCGGACGAAACGCTGGCGCCTCGGCGTCGATCCGGTAGAAGCGTTCGAACACCCGGTCGTGCTGCTCGGCCGGAATGCCCATCCCACGGTCGGCGATCACGATCTCCACGCCATCGCCGCACCGGATCGTCACGGTCACGTCGGCCGGCGGATCGCTGTATGCGAGGGCGTTGTTGAGCAGGTTGTCGAGTATGCGACCGACGTGGTCCGCGTCGGCGCGGATCTCGAGCGGGCGGTCGGGCAGCCGCACCTCGATGCGGGCGCCCTCGAGCCGCGCTCGGGCCGCGACCCGGTCCACGGCCTGACGCACCGCGCCGGCCACGTCGACCTCGGTGATCGCCTGGGGCAGGCCGCCGACCTCCATCCGCGCGGTGGTCAGCAGCGATTCCACCAGCACCTCCAGCTCCTCGGCCTTCCGCACCAGGACGCCAACCGTCTCCACTCTCGTCCGGTCGGGTATCTCGAAGGTGCCGTCGTCGAGCATCGAGAGGTAGCCCTTGATCACGGCCAGCGGGGTCCGCAGCTCGTGTGCCGCCAGGTTGAGGAATGCGCTCTTGGCCCGGCCAACCCGGCGAGCCTCGTCCAGCTCAGCGTGCCCCAGCGCCGTCGCCAGGGCCAGGCCGGCCACACGGGCGATGCCGTCCAGCAGCCGCAGGTCCTCGGGTCGGAACTCCGCGGCGTCGGGTGAGGCGACCGCCAGCACGCCGAACGGCTCGCCGGCGACCGGCACCATGGCCAGCGCCCAGGCGCCGCCCCCGCTGACGTGGGCCACCTCGCGCAGGCCGGCCGGTACCTGGTCGCCCGTCGCGACCGCGGTCCGCCCCGAGACCAACGTCTGGAGCACGGGCGGCGTCGCCGGGCCCAGGGGCACCTCGCGCCCGGGCTCCATCTCCACCCCGGTGGCGTCGCACGCGCAGATGAGCGTGACCGCGGCCTCCCGCACGCGAAGCAGGGCCGCGGGACGACCATCCGCCGATCCCGGCCGCGAGACGGTGCCGGCGGCAGCGCGCACCGCCTCAGCCGCCACGCGCTCCAGCTCGACCGAGGCGCCCATGGCGTGCGAGGCGAGGAGCAGGGTGCTCATGTCGTGGTCGCGGCCGTCGCGCATGTGCGTCCAGCCCAGCACTCCCAGGCGACCGACCCCGGCCATCGAAGCCAGGATGGCCAGCCGGACAGTCGCCAGACAGCCAAACGCCATGCGCCAGAACGGAAGAGATCTTGGCAAAGACTGAGTGCGTACCCCGCTGCCGATGCGTTTCGCATTGAATCACAAGGGACCCACCTGTGCGCAGCTGTTTTTCGAAGAGGTTGCGCCCTCAGACCGCAGACGAGCTGGACGCCGTGGGCAGCCGCAGCACGAACACACTGCCGCGGCCCGGTGCGCTCGCCTCCAGCAGCAGCGCGCCGCCGTTCAGGCGCGCCAGCTCGCGGCTGAGCGAGAGGCCCAGGCCGAGGCCCGGCAGAGCGCGCGAGCCGCCCGTGTCGACACGGTGGAACCGATCGAACACCCGCTCGTGCTGGTCGGCCGGGATGCCGTGACCCTGGTCCCTGACGGCCACCTCGACCGGGTCGCACTGCCGCAGCTCGATGCTGACCGAGGCTGGCTGGGGGCTGTGGGTCACGGCGTTGTTGAGCAGGTTGTCCAGGATCCGGGCGACGTGGCCGCGGTCGGCCCTCGCCACCACCCCGAGTTCCGGGATCCGCAGGTCGATGCGAGCTTCCTCCAGCCGGGCCCGGGGCAGAATCCGCCCGACCGCCTCCCGGACAGCCTGGCCCACGTCCATCTCACCGTCGGACCGGGGCAGCGTGCCACCATCCAGCCGCGCCGCCACCACCAGCGATTCGACGAGCGACTCCAGCTCCTGGGCCTTCGACACCAGCGTGTCCACCGCCTCGGCCCGGGTGCGGTCGGGGACCGGATAGGTGCCGTCCTCGAGCAGCGACAGGTACCCCCTGATCACCGCCAGCGGCGTGCGCAACTCGTGCGCGGCGAGATGCAGGAACTCGCTCTTGGCCTGCCCCGCCTGCCTGGCTTCGTCCAGCAGGCGGGCGTTCCGCACCAGCAGCGCGGCCAGCGTGGCGAAGGGCTGCAGCACCTGCAGATCCTCGTCGGTGAACGGCTCGTCCCGATTGCGGGCAAGGCCGAGGATGCCCACCACCTCGCGCTCGACGAGCAGCGGGCACTGGATCGCGTGCCGCACGCCAGCCGGACACTCCGTGCCGTCCGGACCGTCCCCCAGCGTTGTGCGCACCGGCCGCCGCGTGACGATGGCCGCTGCCGCCAGCCGGCTCCGGGACAGGTCCCGGCGGACCAGCGGCTTCGGAACGGCCCCGGGCGGGCGGTCCTCGTGCTCCATCACCAGCGCGTTGCCCTCGATGCGGGAGATGCTCCCCCGCTCGGCCCGCACAGCCGCCACGGCTCGCCGCAGAACACGCTGGACCACGTCGCCGAGCTCCTCGGTGGATCCGATGTCCTCGGCCGCCTTGATCGCGTGCTCCAGTCGCCCCGAGTACCTGCTGGCCGCCCGCTCAGCGCGGGCCGTCGTGGCGTGCAGGTGCGCATTGCGCAGCGCCAGCAGCGCCACGTCGACCATCGGATCGAGCTGGTCCACGTCGGCGTCACCGAACGGGCGCTCCCGGCTCAACGCCAGCAGGCAGACGGTCCGGCCGGTGACCATGAAGGGCAGGGTCAGCGTGTGTGCGCCGCCCGGCAGCGCGAGGACCAACACGTCCGCGCCGGATCTGGCCTGGAAGGGACCGCCGACGACGGCCTGCCCGGTCGCGAGCGCACGCGCGAGCTCGGGCACGCCCTCCACCAGCTCGGCCGGGAAGCTGCGGCGCACCGGAACGACCCGCGTGGCGACGTCCGCCCGATACGTGGACTCGATGACCAGCCGGTCGCCGTCCACCCGGACCAGCGTGGCGTGGTTCGCGCCGACGCTCTCCGTGACACGCAGGACGATGCTGTCCACCACCTCGGCCGGCTTCAGCGACCGCCCCACGTCCAGGGCGAGCTCGACGCTCTGCTCGAGGCGCTGCTTGAGCTCGGCCACCTCGGCGTGCTGGACCGCGGCGCCGATGGCCAGGCCGGTGACCCGGGCGATGCCGTCGAGCAGCCGCAGGTCGTCGCGGCTGAACGCGTGGACGTCCGACGAGCCAGCGCAGAGGAGGCCGAAGGGCTCACCTGCCACCTGGACCCGGGCCATGGCCCAGACGACCGCCTCGACCTGCACAGCCGCCGCGCGGAGGCCCAGGTCGAGGTCGGCGGTCCGGACGACGGTGGTGCGGCCCGTCGCGAGCGCATCGCTCGCCTCGGGCGTCAGCTCGGCCAGGTCCAACCGGAAGTTGGGGCGCGTGCTGACACCGCGGCGGTCCTGGAAGGCCAGCACGGTGCCCACCTCGCCGGTGAACCGGATCAGCACGGCCTGACGGATGCCCCCCTGTCCCGCCGGGACCAGCGCGCCGGCCGCCACCCGCACCGCCTCGGCCGCCACCCCGTGCTGGTCGAGCGGGCGGCCCATGAGGTGCGACGAGCGCAGCAGCACGGCGACCTCACGGTGGCGCGCCCGCCGCACCTCGGCGAAGCTCGTCGCTGCCGCCCTGCCGACGGCCGCGACGACGGTCACCGTGACCACGCGCCCCACGCCCACCAGGGGTCCGACCTGGTCCAGCACGAGCGCGACCAGCTCGATGCCGACCGCCACCGCCACCACCAACGCCAGGCCGCGAGGCCCGAGCACCCAGCTCGCTGCCAGCACCGGCAGGACCACGAGCCCCCCGGCGCCGATCCGGATCGGCACCAGCAGGTCGATGGTCAGCACCAGCGCGACGACAGCAGCCAGCGCCAGCGTCCACGGGAACTCGACCGGGCCGCCCGCGAGCGCCTGAGGCCGCAGCGCGCGGCCCGCCCACGCAGGCACCAGGTCAGGTGTACGTGTCAGCCGAGCAACCGCAGCGCGCAACACGGTGGCGTCACCGAACAGCTCTCCCTCGTCTCCACCCACAGGGCCAACCCGATTGAAGCACATCAATCGTCGCCCATGCACATTCCGGCTGGAGTGGCCTGACGGCTTCTCTGCCAGCGTCGGTATCAGAATGGCCGCAATGTGCCATGTTCGTGGCGATGGCACCGGATTCGAAGTGGGACCCCGAGCAGTACCGGCGCTTCGCCGGCGAGCGGAGCCGGCCGTTCTTCGACCTCACCGGTCGGGTCGGCGCCGGGCGACCGCGCAGCGTCGTCGACCTCGGCTGCGGCACCGGCGCGCTGACCGCGACGCTGGCGGAGCGCTGGCCCGAGGCGCAGGTCGAGGGCCTGGACAGCTCGGCGGAGATGATCGCCGAGGCCGCTCGCCGCACGATCCCCGGCCGCCTGCACTTCGCGCTCGGCGACCTGCGCGAGTGGCGGCCGGACGCCGCGCTCGACGTCGTGGTGTCCAACGCCGCGCTGCAGTGGGTGCAGGACCACGTGTCCCTGCTCGAGGGCTGGGTGGAGGCCCTGGCGCCCGGCGGCTGGCTCGCCTTCCAGGTGCCGGGCAACGATCGCTCGCCCAGTCACGTGCTGCTCGACGAACTGCGGGAGGCGCCCCGGTGGCGGGACCGGCTGCGGGAGGCCGCGCCTGGACCCCGCGTCCTCGAACCGGCCGAGTACCTGGCGTGCCTGACCGGGCTCGGCTGCGTCGTGGACGCCTGGGAGACGACGTACCTGCACGTGCTGCGCGGAGCCGACCCGGTCCTGGAGTGGGTCAAGGGCACGGCGCTGCGGCCGGTGCTGACCACCCTCGATCCCGGCGAGCAGCGCGAGTTCCTCGCCGAGTACGCCACCCGGCTGCGGGAGGCCTACCCCGCCCAGCCGTTCGGCACGGTGCTGCCCTTCAGACGCCTGTTCGTCGTGGCCCACCTAGTTGAATGAGTTGCAGCACGAAGCCGTGCTTCAGACCAATTCGGAAGCATTCGTCCAGAGTGCGCGCACTCGCTCTGGCGTGAGCGGCAGCTCGCTGGCGAACGCGTCCGCGCCGTGGCGCCGCAGCGCGTCGTCGACCGCGGCCGCGATCGCGGCCGGCACCGGGATCGTGCCGCTCTCCCCCACCCCCTTGAATCCCTCCGGGTTGCCGAACACCTCCGAGCGGACCTCGTGCAGCTCGGGGGGCGGCGCCACC
>DASYBH010000043.1:0-9053 GCA_036500885.1 Candidatus Dormiibacterota bacterium | reverse complement strand
GAACGCGGTCCTGCTGGTCACGGTCGCCGCTGCGGTGCAGCTCGCGACCGCCGCGGCCGGCTGTGTCACGCCGCTGTCCCGGGCCGGCCTGCCGGACGCGCGGCCGACGATCGCGGCGACCCGTGAAGCCAGGTAGCCAGGCCGGCCGCGAGGCGCTGGCTGCGCTGCCCGAGTGGGATCTCGCCCCGGTCGCCCCTCCGGCCGGGGTGCCCGCTGCGATTGAGGCCGTCCTCGCGGCCTGTCGGGAGTTCTCGGCGAGCCACTGCGGCGTGGTGGGCACGCTGGACGCGCAGGCGCTGGCGGTTCTGCTCGACAAGCTGGGAGCTATTCGGAACCAGCTCCTGCGGCTCGCGTCGTACGCTGCCATGCGGCACGCGCTGGACGTCAGGGGCGAGGAGGAGCAGCACCTGGTCGCCGAGGTCGACGAGTGCCTGCTCGAGGCGACCGAGCTGCTGCGGTGCTTCGAGCTGGAGTGGATGCGCCTGCCCGCCCTGGCCACCGACCCGCTGCTGGCGGATCCGGCCCTGCATCGCGACCGCCACTTCCTGCGCTCCCTGCGCCGGTACCGGCCGCACGTCCTGCCGGAACGGGAGGAGCATGCGCTCGCGTGCCGGGAGGCTGCGGCCAGCGAAGCGTGGCGCGACCTCTACGACGCGATCGTGAGCGGGCTCGCCGTGGAGATCGACGGTGCTTCGCTGCCCGTGGACCAGGCGCTGGACCACCTTCGCGATGGCCGACCCGAAGTGCGCCGGCAGGTCCATCCGGCGGTCGAGCGAGCAGTGGGACCCCACCTGGACGTCCTGGCGCGCTGCTACGACTCCCTGGTCGCCGACCGGCTGGCCGTCGACGGGCTCCGCGGGTTCTCCAACCCCCGGCAGCCCGCCGATCTGGAAAACGAGCTGCGGGCGGCGATCGTCGACCGCGCGCTGGTGGCGGTGGAGGCGAGCTCCAGCGCGGCGGCCGACTGGTTTGTGCGGAAGGCGAAAGTCCTCGGTTGCGACCGGCTCGAGCACGCCGACCAACACTCGCCAGCTCTCGGTCAGCGCACGATGTCGTATCGGGAGGCGGTGGCCGCCGTTGCGACCGCCGTTGCCGAGATCGACCCGATGCTCCGCGAGATCGTCGAGAGGTTCGACCGGGAGGGCCGCGTCGACGCCCGACCGCGTCCGGAGAAGAGCATCGCGGTTCGCTGCATCAGCGTCGCGCAGGACTCGCCGCCCTACATCCAGATGCGCTTCGGGGGCCGCGCGGCCGACATCCTCGGGCTCGCGCACGAGCTGGGCCACGGCATCGGCTTCACCCTGTCCGCCGCCGCCCAGACCCCCCTGTCGTACGAGCCGCCGCCCTTCCTGAGTGAAGTGGCCGCGACCCTGACAGAGCTCCTGGTCGGGGAGCACCTGGTGGAGACGGCAGCGAGCCCGGAGGAGCGCGATGCACTGGTCTCGCTGCGTGCTGACAAGGCGTTCGATGTGCTCCACCGCCAGGTGGCGATCACGCGGTTCGAGCAACGGGCATACGCAGCGAGGGCGTCCGGCTGGCCATTGACCGCCGCGCGCCTTGGTGACCTCTGGCTGGCGGCCATGTCGGCCCACATGTCCCCGGCGATCGCTATCGACCCCGCCAGCCGCGTCGGATGGGCGCTGGTGCCGCACGTGTTCCACGGCCGCTTCTACAACTACACGTACGCGATGGCCTTCCTGGTCGGGCTCTCGCTGCTGAGGTCCTGGCGCAGCGACCGTGCGCGCTTCGGCCGGGACTACCTGCGCTTCCTCGCCCGTGGCGCCTCGGCACCACCCGAGGAGCAACTCGCCGGCCTCGGCCTCGACCTGGCGACGACGGACTGGAGCGCGGCGCTGTCCGAACTGAGGCGCATGATCGGGGCCGGCGATGGAGCAGGACGCGCCAGCCGCGACGGCTGATCACCCGGGGCGCTCACGGCCGCGGTCGTCGGGCCAGTTCAGGAAGCTGGCCGTTCCCAAAGAACTGCAGAATATGTAGACTTTCCGTTGTGCCACGCCGGCCGGACGCCTCGCCCCAGACCCTGCTGGTCCTCGCCGCCCTGTTCGAGGCCCCCGACGCCTGGCACTACGGCTACGACCTCAGCCGGCGGCTCGGGCTCCGCTCGGGAACCCTCTATCCGATCCTGGTGCGGCTCGCCGAGCGCGGCTGCCTGGAGACTCGCTGGGTCGAGGCCGAGCGACCAGGCCGGCCGCCGCGCCACACCTACCGGCTGACGGCGGAAGGCCGGGCCCTGGCCCGGTCTCGCCTCGCGGCCACGACACCGGCCCATCGGCCGGCGATGGAGGGCTGGGGGGCATGAAGGCAAAGGCATTCGACCGCGCGTTCGACGCCGCGGCCCATCGGGTCCTGGCGTGGTCGGGCCGGCACGCCGAGCCCTCCAACGCCCCCTGGATCGACGCCCTGCGCGGCGAGCTCGAGCAGGTGGAGGGCGGTCCCGCCCGCCTGGTCTGGGCGCTGGGCGGCCTCTCGATCGTATGCAGCACGAGGAGCAACACGTTGACCCGCATCTGGCGTTCGCTGCCGGCCCCGCTCAGGATCAGCGCCTATGGCCTCGCCCTCGGGGCGGTCATGGTGGTCGCGATCATCTGGTCGATCGTGATCGCGCCCAGCCACGAGTCCGACAGCGAGTACGCTGCCGGGTACCTCGTGGGCTATCTCGTGCTGTTCGCCTACTTCGGGCTGTCGGGGTTCCTGGTGGCGCGCGGCGGCTCGTCGATGGGCCGCGCGGTCCTGACCGGCGCCGCCACGGCGGTGGTCGGTATCGGAATGGCCCTGGTGACGTTCATCATCATCGACAACCTGTTCCTGGACGTCGTGATGCAGCAGCCGGACAAGGCCTACGGCTTCGCGCACAGCGGCCTGGCCAGCGCGCGTGACTACGTCAACCAGGGCAACGTGCTGGGCTTCGTCACCGCCATGCCGATGGCGGCGGCCATCGGCGCCGGCTGCGGGCTCGTCGGCGGCCTGCTGGCCCACCGGCTCGGCTTCCGGCACGCCGCCACGGCTTGAACGAGGATCCGGGGGCGGCCGCGCCGCCCCCGCGCCCGTGGACCAGGTGGTGGCTGACGCTGCCGAGCACCAGCTCGCCCACGAATCCCTGAAACGGAACACTGGTTCGCCACGCGTTGGAACCCGATTTGCGCTCACTGCTTGACACCTGGCCCGGCTGATGCCCGGCCCCTTGACGCGACGGCATGACACCGCCTACCTTTGCGTCTGCGTCGAGAGCCGGATCGAGAGGAGGTCACGCTGTGCGAAGAGGCAGGTTCCTGGCAATGGCCGCCGTTCTGTTCACAGCCTGTGCCGGTGGTACAGCGGGTCAGCCGAGCGCCTCTCCGGGAGGGCCGATCAAGATCGGCATGGTCACCTCTTTGACCGGCAACTACACGCCGCTCGGTACCGGCAACAAGCAGGGCGCGCAGCTCGTGGTGGACCAGGTCAACGCCAGGGGCGGCATCAACGGCCGAAAGCTCGAGCTCGTCATGCTCGACGACGGCACCAACCCGAACCAGACCATCACGCACGTCAACACGCTCAACGACCAGGCTGTGGTCGCCCTGCTCGGACCGCCCCAATCGACCGCCGACCTCGCCATCAAGCCGATCGTCAACCAGCTGAAGCTCCCGACAGTGGCGCTGGGCGCCGCCGACCAGCAGACCGTGCCCGTAACTCCCTACATGTGGCAGACGGCGCTGCTGTCGAGCCAGGTCGCCAGGGGCGTGCTCTCCTACCTCCAGCAGCAGGGCAAGGGCAAGATCGCCATGCTCACAGACACCGCCAACGCATACGCCGTCTCGGGCCATGACGCGACCAGGAACGCACTCGGCGGCTATGGCGTGACGCTCGTCGACGACGAGAGCTTCGAGACGGCGACCACCAACTTCGCGCCGCTGATCGCGAAGGTCGTGGCAGCCAGGCCCGACGTCGTCCTTTTCTGGGGGACCGGCAGCCCGCCCGTGGTCTTCACCAAGCAATGGGCGGCGGCGAGCACCGGCCTCCCGCTGATGATGACAGCCGCCGAGGCGACTCCCCTCTACACGAGCGCCGTCGGGCCCGCCGGCGAGGGCGTCTACGTCCAGGCGGTGATGGCGGACCTGGGCCAGTCCCTGCCTACCGCCAACAGGTACAGGAGGATCGTCGACAGCTACGCGGTCCCCTTCCAGCAGGCCTACAACAGCTACCCCGCGCAGTTCAGCTGGGACGCCATCATCGCGATGATGTTCCTGGTCGACGCCATCAAGCGGAAGGGCGCCAGCCGCGAGGAGATCCGGGCTGGGCTCGACAGCATCAACCTCGAGACCCCGAACGGCCACTATTCCTTCAGCCCGAGCCGCCACAACGGCTTCCCCGACACGGGTGTCGTCATCTCGATCATCCGCAACGGCCAGTTCACGCAGGCACCAGGCGTCAGCGACGCTCAGCTGCAGAAGGCCGGGCAGTAGCCTCCTCCATGCTGGAGACTCGCAACCTCGTCCGCCGCTTCGGCGGCGTGGTCGCCGTCGACGGCGTATCGCTGCGGGTCGGCGAGGGAGTGGTCCACGGCCTGATCGGACCCAACGGGGCGGGCAAGTCGACGCTCTTCCACCTGATCACCGGCCACCTGCGCCCGACCGCGGGACAGGTGGTCTTCGATGGGCAGGACGTCACCGACCTGCCGCCCCACAGGCGGACGCTGCTGAGGATCGCCATCGCATTCCAGGCGGTCAGGCTCTTCCGCGGCATGACCGTGCTGGAGAACGTCATGGTCGGCGCGCACGCACAGACGAGCGCCGGCTTCGCCGAGGCGATGCTTCGGGTCGGCCGCCACCACCGCGATGAGGCGCTGATCCGCGAGCGCGCGGAGGCGGCGCTGGCGCGCGTCGGCCTCAGCGGCGAGGGCTCCCGGCCGGCCGAGTCCCTGCCGCTGGGCCGGCAGCGCACGGTGCAGGTCGCGCGCGCTCTCTGCGCCGCGCCGCGCCTCCTGCTGCTCGACGAGCCGGCCACCGGGCTGCGCGGTTTCGAGCGCGAACGCTTCGCCGAGCTCCTTCGCTCCCTGCGGACGCAGGGGTTGACCATGCTCCTGGTCGAGCACGACGTCGCCTTCGTGACCGCTCTCGCGGACGTGGTGACGGTGATGGACGCCGGTCGAGTGATCGCTGAAGGACCACCGGACGAGATCCGCCGCGATCCGCGTGTGATCGGCGCCTACCTCGGCGAGGAAGCCCGGGAAGCGTCCTGATGCTGGAGATCGAGGATCTTGTCGTTCGCTACGGCCAGGCGACCGCGCTCGACGGCGTCAGCCTGGAGCTCGGCGACCGCGAGATGGTGGCTCTGATCGGCCCCAACGGCGCCGGGAAGACGACCCTTCTCAACACCGTCTGCGGGCTGCTCCGACCCGCGAGCGGCCGTTACCGGGTCGGAGGCCGGATCGCGCAGGTCCCCGAGGGCCGCCAGCTCTTCGCCGACATGACGGTCGAGGACAACCTGCGCCTGGGCGCGTGGCGGGCGCACGCCCGCGACCCGGCACGCGTGTACGAACTCTTCCCGAAGCTGCGCGACCTCCGCCGCAGGCAGGCGGGGACGCTCTCCGGCGGCGAGCAACAGATGGTCGCGGTGGGCCGCGCGCTGATGGCCGAGCCCGACCTGCTGGCCGTCGACGAGCTCTCCCTCGGCCTGGCCCCGATGGTGGTGCGCGACCTCGCCGGGCACCTCCGGCGGCTGAACCGCGAGCGCGGCCTGGCCGTGCTGCTGGTCGAGCAGAACGCACGCCTGGCGCTCGACCTCTGCGAGCGGGCCTACGTGCTCGAAGCGGGCCGCGTCGCGACGAGCGGGCCGTCCTCCGAGCTGAGTCGCGACCCCGCCGTGCAGGCCGCGTACCTGGGCGGGGCCCCCGACGAGCGACGAGTCGGTTGAGCTTCTTCCTGCTCGTGGCGGCGGCAGGGATCGCGACGGGGTCGACCTTCGCGCTGGTCGCCACCGGCTTCGTGGTCATCCACCGCGTCACGCGGGTCGTGAACTTTGCTCAGGGCGTCTTCTCGGTGCTCTCCGGCCTGGTCTGCCTCAGCCTTCTCAACCATGGCGTTCCACACGGCCCCGCCGAGGCGGGAGCCGTCGGGTTGGGCGCATGCGCCGGCCTCCTCGTCGGCCTGCTGGCCATCGGCAAGCCCGGCATCCCGCCGCTCGCCTCGCTGATCGTGACCCTCGGCGTCGGAATCGCCTCCTACGCGGTCGTGATCTTCTTCTGGGGAGACGCCCCGCTCTCCTACACCATGCTGTCCGGCCAGCTGCGCATCGGGGACGTGAGCATGCAGTGGCAGTACGTCCTCATCGTGGGCGTCACCGCCGTCACCTTCGCCGCGCTGGCGTTCTTCTTCGAGCGCACCTACCTCGGCAAGGGGCTCACGGCCTGCCACAGCAACCCAATCGCGGCGAGGCTGGTCGGCATCGATGTCCGGCGTATGGGCCTTCTCGCCTTCACGCTCGGCGGCGCCCTCGGCGGCCTCGCCGGCGTCCTGCTGACACCGTTGCAGCCGGTCACCTTCGACTCGGATGTGGCCATCGCCATCAACGGTTTCGCGGCAGCGATCTTCGGCGGCCTGCTGCGCCCGGGCACGGTGCTGGCCGGCGGCCTGCTGCTCGGCGTCGCCGAGGCACTCGTCGCCGGCTACACGCACTACGGCTCCCTGCAGTCGAGCGTGGCACTCGTGTTGATGCTGGGGATCATGGTCTATCGAGCGGCGCGGGCGCCGGCCAGCCTGGAATGAGCCGGCTGCGGTCGCTCTCCCTGCCCGCGCTGGCACCTGGCGCCGCCGCCCTGGCCGGCCTCCTGCTGCCGTTCTTCCTCTACGACGCCCAGCTGACGCTCTACATCTTCGTCGGGCTCGACATCATCGTGGTCGCCGGGCTCGTGCTCCTGCAGGGATTCGCGGGCCAGGTCTCGCTCGGCCAGGGCGCCTTCTACGCGATCGGGGCCTACTTCGCGGGCATCCTGTCGGCACACCACGTCCTTCCGGGCCTGGTCGCCCTGCTCCTGGCGCCGGCCTTCACGGCGCTGTTGGCCGGCGTGATCGGCCTCCCGCTGCTTCGCCTCCGCGGCCACTACCTGGCCTTCGCCACCCTGGCCTTCCAGCTCATCCTGCTGGCGCTGATCGGGCAGGCGGGCGCTCTCACCGGTGGGGACACGGGCCTGCCGGGCATCCCCGATCTGTCACTGGGCGGGATGAACCTTGCCGGCGACCACCGCACCTTCGCCTACGCCCTCCTGGTCTGGGCGCTGACCGTCGGAGCCCTGCTGCTGACCCGCAACCTGGTCGCCAGCCGGCCCGGCCGCGCTCTGCGCGCCCTCGCGACCTCCGAAGCCGCGGCGTTGGCCTCGGGCGTCCCGGTCGGTCGCTACAAGCTGCAGGTCTTCGCGCTGGCCGCCGCGTACGCCGGCCTGGCCGGCGCGGTGCACGCCTTCTTCGTCTCCTACATCGCTCCAGGGTCCTTCCCGATCCTGCTCTCGATCCAATTCCTGGTCATGGCCTCGGTGGCCGGCGTCGCGGTGGTCGTCGGGCCGGTGGTCGGTGCGGCGGGAATCTACCTCCTGGCCCAGGCGCTGCAGTGGCTCGGCTCGCAGCCCGGGATGCCCGCGCATGCGCCCGCAGAGCTCAACTACTCCGTCTACGGCCTGGTGCTGGTGGCCGTCATGCTCTTCGCGCCGCAGGGTGTGCCCAACCTCCGGGCCCGCCGGCCGGCGCGGCCCACCCGGCTCAGCGCCGACCAGCCCGAGGGCGCCGGCGGCCCGCACACCTCGACGCGGAACAGCTCACCGCCCGTGGCCAGAACCTGAATCGCTCGTGACTGAACCGGTTCTCGATCTCTCCAACTACTAACCGCCCGCATCTGGTCCTCCCCTGGAGAAGGTCGCCGCGGAAGCACGAAGAGCATGAGGGCGCGCGAAGGGATTCGAGGTCAACCCCAGCGCTCCAGGGAAGGTCTGGGGGCCGCTTTCGGGTCCGTGATGCAGTGGCTTGACTTTCGGCGCGGTTCAGCTACAGTCCGCGCTGGGTAGATGCTGGAACGCGCCGGGTGACCGGCGCTGAGCTGTCGGGAGGGGATTTGTGCTGAGCTCGGCTGACCGTCCACGCGCGCGGTACTTCGGCCGGCTCGTCGCCGTGCTGGCTGCCGTCCTCGTCGTCGCCACGCAAGCGGCGACCGGCACCGGCGTCGTCGTCGCCCGGGCCGCCGGCGGCGGCATCGCCTATGCCTACGACGACAGCGGCCGCCTGCTCTCCGCCACCGTGCCCGGCGGCGACACCGCCGTCTACAACTACGACGCGGTCGGCAACCTGCTGTCCATCGCCAGGCACCCGTCGTCCGACCTCTCGATCGTCCACTTCTCGCCGTCGAACGGCGTCGCCGGCAGCCAGGTCACGATCGCCGGCACCGGCTTCGCCACCTCGCCCGCCAGCAACACCGTGACGTTCAACGGCACGGCTGCGACCGTCACCTCCGCCAGCGCCACGCAGATCGTGGTGCAGGTCCCCGCCGGCGCCGCGTCCGGCCCGATCAGCGTCTCCACGGGCGGCGCCCCTGCGTCCAGCGCCGCCGCCTTCGGCGTGCTCGCCTCGTCGCTGGCGCCCACCATCAGCGCCATCTCGCCGCCGGTGGCCGCGGCCGGCACGTCGATCGGTATCACGGGCACGAACTTCCAGGCACCCGACCTGGCCACGAACCGCGTGGCGTTCAACAACGCCCAGTCATTCGCCGGCACCGGCTCCGCGACCTCGCTGACGGCGACGCTCCCGCCCTTCGCCACGTCCGGCCCCGTCGTCGTCGGCACGCCGTACGGCAAGGTCGTCGGCCCCGACCTCGTCGTGCCGCCGTCGCCCTACGGCCCCGCCGACGTCGACGGCACCGGGCGCCTGACGCTCGGGGGCTCGCCTCGGGCCGCCGCCGTGAACACCGCCGGCAAGGTCGCCCTGCTGCTGTTCGACGGGGCGCAGGGCCAGCGCGTCTCCCTGAACCTCACCTGGTCCAGCGGCAGCGTGACGTTCAGCGTGCGCACGCCC